>DASVRH010000412.1:0-3513 GCA_036388715.1 Solirubrobacteraceae bacterium
GAGGACGGCGGCGGCACAGAGCTCTTCGGCGAGCCGCAGCTCGAGATCGCCGACCTGCTGCGCACCGCGCCGGACGGCCGCGGGATCGTCACGTGCCTGGAGCTCGCCGCCGTCCAGGACAAGCCGGCTCTGTGGTCGACGGCGCTCATGTGGCTCGTCGCCGAGCTGTTCGAGGAGCTCCCCGAGGTGGGCGACCTCGACAAGCCGAAGCTCGTCTTCTTCCTCGACGAGGCCCACCTGCTCTTCGACGACGCGACCGAGGCGTTCCTCGAGGCGGTGGCGCGCACCGTTCGCCTCATCCGGTCGAAGGGGGTCGGCGTCTTCTTCGTCACGCAGAACCCGCGCGACGTCCCCGCCGAGGTGCTCGGCCAGCTCGGCAACCGCGTCCAGCACGCGCTGCGCGCCTTCACGCCCGACGACGCGAAGGCGCTGAAGGCGACGGTCTCGACCTTCCCGCGCTCGGAGCACTACGACCTCGAGGCGCTGCTGACGCAGATGGGGATCGGCGAGGCCGCCGTGACGATCCTCGACGAGGACGGCGTGCCCACGCCGGTCGTGCACACGCGGCTCGTGGGGCCGCGGTCGCGGATGGCGCCGGCCGACGACGTGGCGGGCGCCGCGCAGGCCTCGCCGCTGTGGGCGAAGTACGCCATGCGCCTCGATCGCGAGAGCGCGAAGGAGAAGCTCGAGGCGCGGATCGAGGCGGCGACCGTGGAGGAGCCGGCCCGGAAGGAGCCCGATCGGGTGCCCGTCCCGAGACCGCGGCGCCGCGCCGGGCCGAAGGCGCCGCCCGACCCGCTCCAGGACCTCCTCACCTCCCGCGAGGGCAAGGCGCTGCAGCGCAAGGTCCTGCGCGGCGTGTTCGGCATGTTGAGGAAGCGCCTGTGAGGGTGGCGCCGCGCACCGTCCTGCGCCGCTTCCGCGCGCGCCGCGGCGGGCCGTTGCTGTTCTCGTTCAACGGCGGCGCCGGCGGGTACGAGGGGATGGGCGCCGGGCTGTTCGAGGCCGAGCCCGTCTTCCGCGCGACGATGGAGCACGCCGCGCCGATCGTGCGCGAGGCGAGCGGCTACGACCCCATGCGCTCGTTCGTCGGGCGCGAGAAGGCGCCGACGAAGGTCGAGGACCTCATCCTGCTCGGGCTCACGCACCTCGGGCACGTCGAGCTGTGGCGCTCGGCCGGCGTCGAGCCCGACGCCGTGCTCGGGCTCAGCCTCGGCGAGGCGGGGGCGGTCTACGCCGCCGGCGGCCTCGCCTTCGACGACGCCGTGCGCGTGGTCTGCGCGATCGGCGACGGCTCGCGCGAGGACTGCGTCTGGGGCGCGCTCTTCCAGGTCGGCGCCGACCGCGAGGAGACCGAGCGGCTCTGCGCGAGCGCGCCCGTGCCGATGGCGCTGGCCGGGTCGCTGAGCACCGAGATCTCGACGGTGATCTCGACCGAGGAGGGGCGCGCGGCGGCGCGCGCGCACATCGAGGCGCACAGCACGCTGCTGCACGAGGGCAACTCGGAGCGCCCCACCCACACCTCGCTCGGCGCGAGCGTGCGCGACAAGATGCTGCGCCAGCTCGCCGGGGTCGAGCCGCGGCCGCTCGACCGTCCGTGCTTCCTCGCCAGCGCGGGGCGCGACGTCAGCGCCGACGGCCGGCTCGACGCCCATCACTGGGGCTACATGCACGACCACCCGTTCCTCTACGGCGAGGCGACGCGCGCCGCCATGGCGCTCGATCCGGCGCTCGTCGTCCAGATCGGCGCCGCGCCGCACACGACGCCGTTCGTCGAGGCGGCCGCCCGCGCGCACGGGCGCGACGCCGCGATCGTCAACACGATGCGCGGCGACCTGACCGAGCCCGACGCCTGGGCGCAGGCGCGCGCCGCCGTCGGGACGCCGCGCCGCCGCCCGGTCACGAGGCCGCCGGCCGATCCGCGGACGGTCGACCTGCACGACCCGGAGATCGCGCGCGACCCGTGGCCCGTCCTCGCCGAGCTGCGCCGCCAGGGCCCCGTCCACCACCTGCCGCGCAGTGGCGTCTACGCCGTGCTCGATCCCGAGCTGATCCAGGACGTCCTCACGCGGCCCCACGACTTCTCGACCAGCCTCTGGCGCGAGGGCCTCGACTTCAGCCTGCTCGGCGCCGAGCCCGAGGAGCACGGGCCCGTCCGGCGGCTGGTCACGCCGCTGCTGTCGCCGCGCGGCGTGCAACCGCTGGAGGGGCTCGTGCGCGAGGTGGCCGAGGAGGTCCTGCGCGCGCACGCGGGCGCGAGGGAGATCGACGTCGTCAACGCGCTGGCCGTGCCCGTCGTGCACCGGGCGATCGCGCGGCTGCTCGAGCTCGACGAGGAGGAGGTGCTGCGCTGCGGCCAGGCGATGCTCGCGCTCGACGACCCGCCGCTGCGCCGCGCCGAGGCGGCGTTCCGCGGCCTGCGCTCGCCGGCCGGGATCCGCGAGCGGCTGGCGCTCGAGGAGCCGGCGCGGTCGAGCCTCGTGAAGCTGCTCTGGTTCGCTGGGACGGTGACCACGGTGCGCCACATCGCGTGGTCGATCCTCGAGCTGGGGCGTGACGACGCGATCCGCGCCACCCTACGCGCCGATCCGTCGCGGCTCGACGACTTCCTCGAGGAGATGCTGCGCGTGCACCCGCCCGAGCCGTTCGTCGAGCGGATCGCGGCGCGCGACGTGCGGCTGGGCGGCGTGCGGATCCCCGAGGGGGCGGAGGTCGCCGTCGCGCTCGGCCTGGCCAACCGCGACCCCGAGCGCTTCCCCGACCCGGGCCGGATCGACCTCGACCGGCGGCCGAAGGGACTGCTCACCTTCGGCGCCGGCCCGCACAAGTGCCCCGGCAACAAGCTGAGCCGCGTGCTCGCCGCGCCGACGCTGACGGCGCTGCTCGAGCTGGCGCCCGGCTTCCAGGTGCTCGAGCCGCGGCACGTCCTGCGCGTGAGCACCGACCGCTTCGCGCACGGGCTGACGCGATTGCTCGTCCGGCCATGACGGCGGCGGTCGCGACGGCCGTCGATCGCGGGGTCGCGTTCCTCGCGGCGCGCCAGCTTCCCTCCGGCGGGTTCTCGCTGCGCTACGGAGCCGACCTCGCGTCCGACGACACCGTCGCCGACGACCACGCGCTTTTCGGCACCGCGCTGGTCGCGTGGTCGCTGGGGTTCTGCGAGGACGAGGCCGCGCGGCCCGTGCTCGGCCGTGCCGTCGAGCACCTGCGCCGGCACATGGAGCCCGGCGGCGTCTGGCGGCACTGGACCCCGGGCAGCGAGCAGCACGCGATGGTCGCGGCCGACGCCGACGACACCGCGTACGCGTCGCTCGTCCTGCGCCGCGCCGGCGTGCCGTTCCCCGACAACCGCCAGCTCTTCACCGGCAACCGCGATCCCGACGGGCTCTTCTACACGTGGTTCGTCGTGCGTCGCGGGCCCGTGCCGCGCCGGCTCGGGCTGTGGCGGGTCGGGCTGCGGCGCGCGCTGCACCCGCTCCAGGCCCGGGCGCTGTGGCGCACGACGTGGGCCGA
>DASVRH010000413.1:0-2546 GCA_036388715.1 Solirubrobacteraceae bacterium
TCGGCGCGGCGACGTGGTTCGTGGTGAGCGTCGGCGGCGAGGAGACCAAGTCCCCGGCGACACAGGAGCCCGCGCCGCCGCCGCTCGGCGAGGAGTCGGCGCGCGACGCGCTGCAGAAGCGGGCCGTCGGCGTGCTCAACGCGACGACGGTCCCGGGCCTGGGCGGCGCCGTCCGCGACTTCCTCGGCGCGGACCGGGTCGCGTACGTCGGCAACAGCCCCTCCGTCGGCATCCGCGAGACCTTCGTCGCCCACGCGTTCCGTCACAAGCGCGAAGCGCAGCGCGTCGCCGAGCTGCTCGGCTGGCCGCCTGTCCGCGGGATGACGCGGGACGTGCGGCAGGCGGCAGGCGGCGCCGCCGTGGTCGTCGTCGTGGGCAGCGACATCCGGGGCTCGAAGATCGTCCCGCTGCGCGACCTGGACACCAACCGGCGGGTCGGGACCGTCTCCGTCCTCGACCGCGCCGGTCGCGACGACCTCGTCGCGCTCGAGGCGCGGACGGAGGGCGACGGCTACCCGGGCGTCTGGCTCGCCGAGCCCGGCGCCACGACCTCGGGGAGGTTCCTCGGCTTCGCCCAGCCCCCCGGGCGCGACGGCACGATCGAGGTCCGCTTCCCGGCGCCCGACGCCATCGACCGCCGGCTGCTGGTCAGCCGCGAGCGCGGGGCCGAGGTGGGGTCCAAGCCGCGTGAGCCCCTGCTCGTCGCCGACCTCTGAGCACGACGGGGCGTCACACAGGCACGTAGGGAGCGCCCCACAGACCCCGCCGGCCGTGTGCCGGACCATGGTCGTCATGACCTACGACCTCGCCCAGCCCACCATCCGCGGCGACGTCGCGCTCCTCAACCAGGGCCGGCGCGGCATGGACGAGGACTCGCTCGCCGTGTGCTCCGCCGTCCTGCTCGACGCGGCCCTCGCCGGGGTCGTCGAGGTCACCGGCAAGCGCGTGCTCGGCATCGACCGCCGCCGCGTCGTCGCCGGGCCCGCCGGCGCCGCCGACCCGCTCATCGCCGATCTCCGCCGCCGGGTCGAGATCGCCTCTCCCGGGAGCCCCGGCGACTGGTTCGAGCGCATCGGCGTCTTCGGCGAGGACGCCGTCGCCGAGGAGCTCGTCGCCGCCGGCGTCGCGCGCCGCGTCGAGGTCCCCTGGTGGCGCCGCTGGCTGCGCCACCGCTCGCTCGAGGTCACCGACCCCTCCGCCGTCGCGGCCGCGCTGGCGCGCCTGAAGGCGGTCGGCGACGGCCGCTCGCTGTCGCCGCACGCGATCGGGCTCGGCTTCGTCCTGCGCGAGACCGATCTGCTCGGCGACATGCTCGGCCGCCGCGACGCGCGCCACGTCTCCAAGCGGCTCGACGACGGCGTGCTCCCGCCCGCGGGCCGCGCGATCGTCGCGACGCTGCGCGAGTGGCGCCGCCGCGCGGACAGCATCGGCACCTACTACGCCGACGACTGAGCGCTAGCAGTCGACCTGCTGGACGGGCACCTCGCCGCCCGCCGTCTGCTCGCGCGCGACCTTGATCACCACCGCGGTGACGGCCGCGATCGGGACGGCGATGGCCGCGCCGACGACCCCCGCCGTGATGCCGCCGATCGTCACCGCGAGCAGGATCGCGATCGGGTGCAGCGCCATCTGGCGCCCCACGATCATCGGGTAGAGCACGCTCGACTCGACCTGCTGGACGACGACGATCGCGCCCACGACGAGCAGCGCGTCGACCGGCCCGCCGTGGACGAGCGCGACGAGCGCGCACGCGGCGCCGGCGACGTACGCGCCGACGACGGGGACGAACGCGAGGAAGAACGTGAGCAGGGCGAGCGGGAAGACGAGCGGCACGCCGATCAGCCACAGGGCGACGCCGATCCCCACCGCGTCTACCGTGGCCACGACCATGACGCCGCGGACGTAGTGGGTCAGCACCTTCCACGACTCCTCGCCGACCTGCTCGATCGCCGGCCGTCGCGTCTCGGGGAAGAGCCGCACGACCCACTCCCAGATCCGTGGTCCGTCCTTGACGAAGAAGAAGAGGACGACGAGCGTGATGAGCAGCCCGGCGAAGAGCTGCCCGACGATCGCCGCGCCGGACATGACGCCGTTCGTGATCGACGTCGAGTTCTCGCGCAGCCGGTCGTCGACGCGGTCGATCTCCCTCTGCACCTTCTGCTCGTCGAGGCCGAGCGGCGAGTCGGCGAGGTAGACGCCGAGCTTGTCGGCGCCCTCCTTGACGCGGTCGCCGATCGTGCCGAACTCGCCGATCACCGGCGGGACGAGCAGCGCGCCCAGCAGCGCGAAGGCCAGCAGCGCGCCGACGAACACCGTCGAGGTCGCGAGCGCGGGCGGCGCGCCGCGGCGCTGCAGCGCCCGCGCGGGGGGCACGAGCAGCGTCGCCAGCAGCAGCGCGACGAAGACGGGGATGAACGCAAAGCTGATCTTCGTGAGGCCGTAGACGACGACGGCGATCGCCGCGATGCAGACCAGGAAGCGCCAGCCGATCTCGGACCCGGCGACGAGCAGCCGCGGGATGCGGACCTCGCGCGGCGCCGCCGGCC
>DASVRH010000414.1:0-7391 GCA_036388715.1 Solirubrobacteraceae bacterium
CGACCCCACCGACGAGGGGCGCGGAGGCGACGAGGCGCGAAGCGGCGCCCACGACCACGACCCCTTCGCCGAGGCGCGGCGGGGCGAGGGGATCAGGCGGGCCGACGAGCCCGGCGGCGACCCCCTCGCCGCACCTTCGCCGCCCGACGGCGGCGATCGCGCCGGCGGCGCCGCCCGGGCGGGGCCGCGTGACATCTCCCGCGACGACCTCTCCTCCGGGGAGGAGTCGCTCTCCGGCGACGGCCGGGAGGCGCGCTTCGCCCCCGCGGAGGAGTCGCTCTCCGGCCACGGGCGCGAGACGCGGTTCGCGGCGGCGGAGGAGCCCGCGCCGGCCGTGCCGCGCGAGGACTGCCCGGACCCGGCCGCCTAGCCCGGCGAGTCGGCGCCGCCGACCGTCAGCCGGAAGAGGGCTCCGCCTCCGGGCGCGTCGGCGACCGCGACGTCGCCTCCGTGCGCCTCGGCGACCTGGCGCACGATGGCGAGGCCGAGGCCCGACCCCGGGCGGCCGCGGGAGGTGGCGCCGCGGTAGAAGCGGTCGAAGATGAGCGGCTTGTCGTCGTCGGGCACGCCGGGGCCGTGGTCGCGCACCGTCACCGCGCCGTCCGCCGCGACCGCCACTTCCACGACACCGCCGTCGGGCGAGTGCTTCGCGGCGTTGTCGAGCAGGTTCGACACCGCGCGGCCGAGCCGCTCGGCGTCGCCGCGCACGACGACCGGCGTGAGCGAGCCCGAGAAGCGGACGCCGGGGGCGTGGCGCTGCGCCCGCCCGATCGCCTCCCCGACGACCTCGTCGAGCCGCACGTCGTCGCGCGCCGCGAGCGGCTCGTCGCCGCGCGCCAGCTCGATGACGTCGTTGATGAGCAGCGTCAGCTCCTCGGCCTGCTCGCGCATGTCGGAGAGGAGGCGGCGGCGCTCGGCGGGGGCGAGAGACCGGGCGGGAGCGGCGCCCTCGGAGGGGTCCTCCTCCAGCAGCACCTCGACGTTCGTCCGCAGCGACGTCACGGGAGTTCGGAGCTCGTGCGACGCGTCGGCGACGAGCTGGCGCTGCGCGGCGACCGACTGCGCGAGCGCGCTCCGCGACGCCTGGAGCCGGTCGAGCATCGCGTTGAACCGCGACGCCATCCGCCCGACCTCGTCGGCGTCCGACGCAGACGACGAGCCGACGTCGAGGCGCCTGCCGAGGTCGTCGGTGGCCGTGATGTGCTCGGCCGTCTCGGTCAGCTGGGTCACGGGCGCGACGACGCGCCGCGCGAACAGCCGCGAGGCAGCCAGCGCGAAGGCCGTGCCCAGCAGGCACAACACCACCAACACCACCCGCAGCCGCGAGAGCGTCTCGTCGACGCTCTCCACGCTGCGCGCGACGACGACCGCGCCGGTGGGCACCGCCACCGTCACCGCGCGCAGGTGCTCGCCCTCCACGGTGCGGTCGCTGAACACGCGCTCGCCGATGTCGCCGGACCGCGCGAGCTCGGCGTCGACGTCGGCGACCGGCAGGCCGACCCCGTCGGGCCCCTGCACCGCCGTCCCGTCGGGACGCACCAGCTGCACGGGCGCGGCACCCTCGCCCGGCCGCTCCGGCGGCGGCGGGCGGAAGCCGCCGGGGAAGCGGTCGGGCAGGCGGCCGGGCCGCTGGCCGGGCGGGGGCCCGAACCGATCGTTCTCCCGTTCGGCCGCCCGGTCGGCCTGCCGCGCGAGGTCGGTGTCGACCTGGTCGCGCAGCTCGGCGCGCATCGCGAAGTAGCAGACGACGGAGGCGAGCACGACCGTGACGCCGACCGTCCCGGCGGCGAGGAGGACCAGGCGCCGGCGCAGCGACATCTACGCCCGCAGCACGTAGCCGAGCCCGCGCACGGTGTGCAGCAGGCGCGGCTCGCCCTCGGCCTCGAGCTTGCGCCGCAGGTACCCGACGTAGACGCCGAGCGTGTTCGACGTCGCCCCGAAGTCATAGCCCCACACGCGCTCGAAGATCTGCGTCCGCGTCAGCACCTGCCCCGGATGCTCCAGGAAGAGCTGGAGCAGGGAGAACTCGGTCCGCGTCAGCTCGATGGCCCGCGCCCCCCGGTGGACGGTGTGCGCCGGGATGTCCATGACCAGGTCGCCGAGCGACAGCGAGGGAGCATCGCCCGGCTCCGTCCGCCGCAGGAGCGCGCGCAGCCGCGCCTGCAGCTCGCGCAGGGCGAACGGCTTGACCAGGTAGTCGTCGGCGCCTGCGTCCAGGCCGGCCACCCGGTCGTCGACCGCGTCGCGCGCCGTCAGCATGAGCACCGCCGTCCGGTCGCCGCCCGACCGCATCCGCCGGCACACCTCGAGCCCGTCGACCCCCGGCATCGCGACGTCGAGCACGACGGCGTCCACCGGCCCCGCCGACAGCGCCGACAGCGCGGAAGACCCGTCGGGAGCGAGCGCGACGTCGTAGCCCGCCATGCGCAGGGCGCGGTCCAGGGAGGTCCGGACCGCCGGTTCGTCGTCGACCACGAGCACGCGCTGAGCCACGACGGGGAGCCTACGGCCGGAAATGAAGAACATGCGAAAGACCAGGCATCCTTAGGAAACGCTGAGGAAGGGATGGGATCTTCCGCCGTCCCATGATCGGCTACCTCGAGATCGACGCCGGCGCGCAGCGCCGCGTGGTTGCACTCCGTGAGGACGTCGTCCACCTCGGCCGCGGCCTCTCGGCCGACGTCCGGCTCGACGACGCGACCGTCAGCCGCAAGCACGCGGTGATCGTCCGCCGGGAAGGCGAGGCCGTGATCCTCGACGACCGCTCCATGAACGGCGTCTGGGTCAACGGCGAGAGGGTCAAGGAAGCCCCGCTCAACGACGGCGACGAGATCAAGCTCGGCCGCGTGCCGCTCTTGTTCCGCGCCGCGGTCCCCGAGACGGCAGCGGCCTAGAAGACGGCTAGCGCTGGCCCGGCGGCTTGACCGGGAACGGCGAGACCTCGGTCCCGAGGTCCAGCGCCGTCTCGATGATGCGCGCCTGCTCTGACACGTGAGCGGCCGGATAGCCCTCGCCCGGCGACGCGCGCTCGGGCCGGCCGACGTACCCGAAGCGCAGCTGCGCGGGGAGGATCTGCATGAGCCGCGGGGACATGTGCGCGCGGGCGCCCATGTTGCGCGGCTCCTCCTGCACCCACACGACCTCCTCGAGGTTCGGGTAGGACTCGACCAGCTCGAGGATCTCCGCCTGCGGGAAGGGATAGAGCAGCTCGACGCGCCCGACCGCGACCTTCTCCTGCTCGGCGCGCTTCGGGTGCCCGATGAGGTCGTAGTAGATCTTGCCGGTGCAGAGCACGAGCCGCGTGACCTTCTCGGACGGCACGCGCGGCTCGCCCAGGACGGGGAAGAACTTCGTCTCGGACAGGTGCTCGATCCGGTTCGTCGCCTGCGGCAGGCGCAGCAGCGACTTCGGGGTCATGACCACCAGCGGGCGCTGCTTGGCGATCTTGGCCTGGCGGCGGAGCAGGTGGAAGTACTGCGCCGGCGTCGTCAGGTTCGCCACGCGCAGGTTGCCCTCGGCGGCGAGCTGGAGCCAGCGCTCCAGGCGCGCGCTCGAGTGCTCGGGCCCCGAGCCCTCGTAGCCGTGCGGCAGCAGCAGCGTCAACCGCGAGGTCTGTCCCCACTTCGCCAGGCCGCTCGCGATGAACTGGTCGATGATGACCTGCGCGCCGTTGACGAAGTCGCCGAACTGGGCCTCCCAGAGCACGAGCGTCTCCGGCGCCTCCTGCGAGTAGCCGTACTCGAAGCCGAGGCACGCCATCTCGCTCAGCGGCGAGTTGTGCAGCTCGAAGGGCGCGAGCGCGCCGTTGAGGTTCTGGATCGGGCAGACGCTCTGGCCGGTCTTCGCGTCGTGCAGGACGAGGTGGCGCTGCGAGAACGTGCCGCGCTCGGTGTCCTGGCCCGTCAACCGGATTGGCGTGCCCTCGGTCAGCAGCGAGGCGAAGGCGAGCGACTCGGCGTGCGCCCAGTCGATCCCGCCGTCGGCGCCCAGCGCCTGGCGGCGGCGGTCGAGCTGCTTGACGAGCTTGGGGTGGACGGTGAAGCCCTCGGGCGTGCGCAGCAGCGCGTCGTTGAGCTCCTTGAGCCGGTCGGCGTCGACCGCGGTGTTGACCAGCGGCGACGGCGAGCGGTCGAGCTGGTACTCGCCCGTCGGCTGCTCGCCGGTCCCCTCTTCGTCCGCGTCGGTGATCGCCTTCTTGAGCTGCTGGTGGAGCTCGGTCAGCTCCTCCCAGATCTTGTTCTTGCGCTCCTCGACCTCGTCCTTGCTCGTCGCGCCCGCCTCGATCAGCCGCTCGGCGAACCGGTCGGCGACGCGCGGGTGCTTCTTGATCCCCGAGTACATCTCCGGCTGCGTGTAGGCGGGCTCGTCGGCCTCGTTGTGGCCGAAGCGCCGGTAGCCGATGAGGTCGATGACGACGTCGTGGCCGAACTCCTGGCGGAAGGCGAACGCGAGCCGGACCGCGGAGATGCACGCGGACGGGTCGTCGGCGTTGACGTGGATGATCGGCGTGTCGAAGCCCTTCGCCAGGTCCGAGGCCCACCGTGTCGAGCGCGAGTCGTCGGGCTCGGTCGTGAAGCCGACCTGGTTGTTCTGGATCAGGTGGATCGTGCCGCCGACCTGGTAGCCGTCGAGCGCCTGGAGGTTCAGCGTCTCGGCTACGACGCCCTGGCCGGGGAACGCCGCGTCGCCGTGCAGCAGGATCGGCACGGCCGACGATGTGTCCTGGTGGGCGTGCGGGCCCTGGCGCGTGGTCTGCGCCGCGCGGGTCGCGCCGACCACGACCGGGTCGACGAACTCGAGGTGCGAGGGGTTGGACTCGAGGTTGACGAGGATCGACTCGCCCGAGCGCAGCGTGTAGGAGCCCTGGGCGCCGTGGTGGTACTTGACGTCGCCGGTTCCGCCCTGCGGGATCGTCGTGACCGCCTCGAGCGTCGAGGCGCCCTCGAACTCGGCGAAGATCGTGTCGTACGGGCGGCCGAGGTTGTGGGCGAGGACGTTGAGCCGGCCTCGGTGCGCCATCCCGACCACGACCTCACGCGCTCCGTGCGCCGCGGAGAGCTGGATCAGCTCGTCGAGCATCGGCACGGTCATGTCGAGGCCCTCGACGGAGAACTGCTTCTGTCCGAGGTAGGCCTTGTGCAGGAAGCGCTCGAAGGCGTCGACCTTGATCAGCCGGCCGAGCAGCCACTGCTGCTCGTCGGTGGTGAGCGGCTTGCGGTACTCGCCGCTCTCGATCTTCTCCCGCAGCCAGACGCGCTGGCGGTGCGAGGAGATGTGCTCGATCTCGTAGGCGATCGTCGTGCAGTAGGTCTCGCGCAGGTGCGGCAGCGCGTCGGCCAGCGTCGCGCCCGGCACGTAGACGCGCAGGATCTTCGACGGGATCCGCGCCATCAGCTCGGGCGTCAGGCCGACGTGGTCGGGGTCGAGCGCGGGGTCGCCCTCGGGCTCGGAGCCCAGCGGGTCGAGCTTCGCCATCAGGTGGCCGTGCGTTCGGTGCGCCTTGATCAGCGACGTCGCGGCCTGGACGGCCTGGAGCAGCTCCTCGTCGATGACGCCGGGCCGGCCGGCGGCGGGCGCCGCGGCCGGCGTGTCGAGCGCGGCCGCGGCCGCGGGGGCCGGCGGGGCGGGGGCGGCGCCGAGCTCCGCGCCCAGCGACGCGAAGACGCCCTCGTAGAAGCCGTGCTCGCCCTGGAGGTAGGCCTCGACGGTCTGGAGGAACTTCCCGGACTCCGCGCCCTGGATGATCCGGTGGTCGTAGGTCGAGGTCATGGTCATGACCTTCTCGGCGCCGATCAGCGACCCGATGTTGCCGAGCCCGACCGGGTAGGCGATCGAGCCCGTCGCGACGATCGTGCCCTGGCCGGTCATGAGCCGCGGGACCGACGCGACCGTCCCGATCCCGCCGGGGTTCGTGAGCGAGATGTTCGCGCCCGTCAGGTCGTCGGCGGTGAGCTTGTTCTCGCGCGCCATGGCGATGAGGGCGTCGAAGGCGGCCTTGAAGTCGGTGAACGAGAGGCGCCCGGCGTCGCGGATGACCGGGACCATCAGCGTGCGGCTGCCGTCCTTCTTCTCGACGTCGACAGCGATGCCGAGGTTGACGGCGTCGTCGTCGATGCGGTGCGGCTTGCCGTCGCGCTCCTCGAAGTGGTGCGCCATGACCGGCATGTCCTGCTGGACGGCCAGCGCGATCGCGTAGGCGATCAGATGCGTGAACGAGACCTTCTGGCCGGCGGCCTTCAGCTCCTTGCGCCGCCCGTCCATGGTGGTGACGGTCACGGTGCGGAACGAGGTCGCCGTCGGGATCTGACGGCTCTCGTCCATGTAGCGGGCGAGCATCGCCGCGCCGCCCTTGATGACCTCGGCGCGGCCCTGGGCCTCCGCCGTCGGAGCACCGCCGTTGCTGGCCGCGGCGAGGACGTCCTCCTTCGTGATGCGTCCGCCGGGCCCGGAGCCCTTCACCTTCTCGACGTCCACTCCCTCGGCCTGCGCGACCCTCCGCGCCACCGGTGAGATGCGAGCGTCGTCGGGGACGGAGGTGGTGGGGGCCGCGGCGCCGTTGCCCGACGCGGGCTCGGAGGCGGGCGCCGGCTTCTTCGCGGCGCCGGCGCCGACCTGCATCCGCGCGATCGTCTGGCCGACGGTGACCGTCTCGCCCTCCTCGGCGAGGATCTCCGTGAGCGTGCCGGCCGCCGGGGCGGGAAGCTCCATGTCGACCTTGTCGGTCGAGATCTCGACGACGGTCTCGCCGTCCTCGACGCTGTCGCCGACCTGCTTGGCCCACTCGAGGATCGTCCCCTCGGTGACCGACTCGCCGCCCGCGGGGGTGACGATGTCGATGACCTCGCCGGAGGGAGCCTCGGCCGCGGCCTCCTCCGCCGCGGGAGGCTCGTCGGCGGCCGGAGGCGCTTCGGTGGCGGCGGCGGGCGCGCCGGCGCCGTTGCCACCGGCGCCGTTGCTGGCGATCTCCGCGAGCACGGCGCCGACCTGGACGGTGTCGCCCTCGGCGGCGTGGATCTTCACCACGGTGCCGGTCGCCGGGGCGGGGACCTCGGCGTCGACCTTGTCGGTCGAGACCTCGACGAGCGTCTCGTCGGCCTCGACCTGGTCGCCCTCCTGCTTGTGCCATTCGAGCACGGTGCCCTCGGTCACCGACTCGCCCATCGCAGGGAGCGTCACTTGGATGGTCGTGTTGACCGCCATTCGCCTGATCCCTGAGACTATCGAGGCTCGGGCGAAGAAGTTGCGCCTGCACGCCGTCGTTCTTCGAGAACGAACATCGCGCTGCCGAAGAACGGCCCGACGCCTCCCAGGATCACGACGGCGGCGGCGACCCGCAGCGGGATGATCGACAGTCGGACCGCGGCGAGGCACGCGAGGCTCATGAGGATCCA
>DASVRH010000415.1:0-8650 GCA_036388715.1 Solirubrobacteraceae bacterium
CGCCCGCGCCCACCCGGCCCGCGCCGGCGTCGACGGCGCGCTGGGCCGGATGCTCGCGATCGTCGCCCACGCGCAGTCCGACGGCACGTGGGACCGGCTGAAGTCCTGCCCGGCCGACGACTGCCGCTGGGCCTTCTACGACCGCTCGCGCAACCGCTCGGCGGTGTGGTGCAACATGGCGATCTGCGGCAACCGCGCGAAGGTCCGCAGCTACCGCGAGCGGCACGCCCACTGAGCTGTGTGAGGTATCCCCGCTCCGGCAGATCCACGCCGGGCAGGATGCTCGCATGTACTCCTGGCTCGTCGGGCGCGTCGTGCGCCGGCAGTTCGCCCACCTCTCGACCGGGGAGTGGCGCACGCCGTTCGCGAAGTTCGCGCGCGACGCCGTGCTGCGGTTCCCCGGCGACAACCCGGGCGCGGGCGAGCACCGCGGCCGCGACGAGATCGCCGCGTTCTTCGACCGCACGTGGTCGGCCTTCGCCATGGACTTCACCGTCGACGCCGTCGCCGTGACGGGCCCGCCGTGGGACATGCGGGCGCTGGTCCGGTGGCGCAACGTCGCGCGGGCGGCGGACGGGCGCGCGTTCCCCAACCGCGGCATGTCCTTCATCCGCATCCGCCGCGGGCGCGTCGTCGAGGACGAGATCTACCAGGACACGCAGGTCGTCGCCGAGGGCTTCGCCCACGTCGAGCGCCTGGCTACAGCGGCACGCCCCACAACGGGAACCAGCGCTCCAGCTCCGGCTCCATAGGCAGCTCGCCGCCGAGCTGGGCCTTCAGCCGCAGCTCGGCCTCGTTGTCGCGCACCTGCTCGCCCTCGCCGGGCACGAACGGGTACCAGAGGCCGCGCTTGACGTTGTAGATGAAGTACGCGTCGCGCCCGCCCTCGCGGGTGAACTTGAACACCGCCGCGAGGATGCGCGCGCCGTAGCCGCCGACGTCGAGCGAGTCCTTGATCGCGCTCAGGCCGACGACGAGGTCCTCGACGTCGGGATCGGACACGACGACCCAGCGGTAGCCGAACTTGTCGTCGGAGACCTCGACCTGCGTGCCCGTCTCCTCGCCCGTCGCGCGCAGCACCTCCTCGGCGTCGGCGACGATGCGCGCGAAGTCGCTCGTCGCCTCGGCCTGGAAGACGAGCCCCGCCTTGCCGCCGTTCGTCATCCCGTGCGCGGTGTCGAGCGTGACGTACGCCGTCGACATCGCGAACAGGCGGTCCTTCTTCGCGGGCTTGGGCGTCCGCGAGCGGCCGAGGAGGGAGTCGAGGAAGCCCACTAGGCCGGCAGGGGCTGGGCGCCCGCGGTGCCCTGGATCTGCCGCTCGAGCGCCTCGAGCGCCGCGATCCGCTTCTCCATCGGCGGGTGGGTCGAGAAGAGCGCGAACAGCGACTTCGTCGACGGCCTCGCGATGTAGAACGCGGCGAGCTCGGAGTGGGCTCGCAGGTCCTGCTCGGGGATGCGCTCCATCGTCCCGCTGATCTTCATGAGCGCCGAGCTGAGCGCGCTCGGCCGGCGGGTCAGCTCGGCGGCGCCGCGGTCGGCCGCGAACTCGCGGTAGCGCGAGAGCGCGGACATCAGGAAGAAGGACACGACGTAGACCGCCAGCGCCACGAGCACGAGCGCGAGGAAGCCGGGGTTCTCGTCGTCGTCGCCGCCGCCGAAGAGGAACCCGAACTGGAGGATCATCGACGCGATCGACGCGAAGAAGCTGACGAGGGTCATGATCATCACGTCGCGGTGGCGGATGTGCGCGAGCTCGTGCGCGAGGACGCCCTCGAGCTCGGCGGGGGAGAGGATCTCCATGATCCCCGTCGTCACGGCGACGGTCGCGGCCTTCTTCGAGCGGCCCATCGCGAACGCGTTGGGCATCGAGGTGCGCATGACGGCGATCTTCGGCTTCGGAAGGTCGGCCTGGACGCAGAGCCGCTCGACCATCGCGTGCAGCTCCGGCGCCTCGCGCGGCGAGACCTCCTCCGCGCCCATCGCCCGCAGGCCGATCTTCTCGGCGGCGACGAGCTGGAAGACGAACAGCCCGGCGGCGACCAGGCCGATCGTGATGCCGCTCGCGCCGGAGGCGAACAGCGCGGCCATCAGGGCGACGTAGACGACGCCCAGCAGGAAGATCGTGAGGAGCATCCGGGCCTGGAGCCCGGCGGGTGCCTTCATGGCGGAGGAGCGGTTCATCGTGACCTACATTCTACGGGGCGCCCTGCACCCGTCCTTGCAGGGAAAAAGCGCATCGGGTCGTAGCCTGCGCGGCCTCTCGTGCGTCTCCGGGTCCTGATCGCGTGCCTGCTCGGGCCGGCCCTCCTGTGGGCGGTCCTGCCCGTGCCTTCAGACGGCGAGCCGCTGAGCTCGCGGATCAACGAGAAGCGCGGCCAGATCGAGCGCAAGAAGGGCACCGAGCGTGTGCTCTCGACCGACATCGCCGCCTACACGCGCAAGATCGACGGGCTGCAGGAGCGCCAGTCGCGCATCCAGGCCGACCTCGACGCGAAGATGGCCGAGCTCGTCCGCCTGCAGGACGACCTGCGCGACGAGCGCGCCCGGCTCACCCGCCTGCGCGAGCGCCTGGTCGAGACCCGCCGGCAGCTTGCCGTCCGCATGGTCGAGATCTACAAGGCCGACAAGCCCGACGTGCTGACGGTGATCCTCAACTCCGACGGCTTCGCCGACCTGCTCGAGCGCGGCGAGTTCATCCAGCGCATCGCCGAGGCCGACCGCAAGATCGTCACCGCCGTGCAGGTCGCCAAGCGCGACTCGGAGGCGACCGAGGCCAAGCTCGACAAGCTCGAGCGCCGCCAGCAGAAGGTCACCGCGATCGTCCTCGAGCGGCGCAACGAGATCCACGAGGTCAAGATGGAGCTGATCGGGGTGCGCGCCGGCAAGGCCAGCACGCTGTCGAAGGTGCGCAGCGAGCGCCACGCGCTCGAGGAGGACCTCGAGGCGATGGAGGCCCAGCAGGCGAAGATCCAGGCGCAGCTGTCGGGCGTGCCCGCGGGCCCGATCCGCAAGGGCTCGGGCCAACTCATCTGGCCCGTCAACGGCCCGATCACCGGCTCGTTCGGCGAGGCGCGCCCCGGCCACATGCACGCCGGCCTCGATATCGCCGCCGCCGAGGGGACGCCGATCCGCGCCGCCGACTCCGGGCGCGTGGTGCTGCTCGGCTGGACCGGCGGCTACGGCAACTACACCTGCGTGCAGCACACCTCGTCGATGTCGACGTGCTACGCGCACCAGTCGCGCTACGGCACCTCGATGGGCGCCCAGGTCAGCCAGGGCCAGGTCATCGGCTACGTCGGCAACACCGGCCACTCGTTCGGTGCGCACCTGCACTTCGAGGTGCGGATCAACGGCGCGCCGGTCAGCCCGCTGGGCTACTTGTAGCCTCGGCAGCGTGCTCGACGAGATCTCCGTCTTCGGGGTGGACCTGAAGACCTTCGGCATCTTCTTCGCGCTGAACTTCCTCGCGTGGGGCGCGATGGCGGCGCGGCGCTTCCGCGAGCTGGGCAAGTCGGAGGACCTCGCGTACGAGATGGTCTTCGCGGCGCTGGGCGGCGGGATCGTCGGGGCGAAGGTCTACTGGGCGATCGACAACGGCGAGTTCACGTTCTCCGGGCTGTTCAGCGGGTCGGGGCTGACGTGGTACGGCGGCCTGGCCGGCGGCGCGATCGCGGTGATCGCGTGGGCGAAGTGGCGCGGCGTCTTCACGCCGTATCTGCTCGACATCGCCGGCATCGGGCTGGCGCTCGGGTACGCGATCGGGCGGATCGGCTGCCAGGTCTCGGGCGACGGCGACTACGGCGAGCCGTCGGACCTGCCGTGGGCGATGGCCTATCCGGACGGCGTCGTGCCGACCGACGCCGAGGTCCACCCGACGCCGATCTACGAGTCGGTGACGATGGGGCTCGTCGCGTGGTTCCTCTGGCGCCTGCGCGACGCCGCGCGGCCGGGCGGGCTGTTCGCGCTCTACCTCGTCTTCGCCGGCGTCGAGCGCTTCCTCGTCGAGTTCGTGCGCCGCAACGACGCGGCGGTCGCGGGGCTGACGACGGCGCAGCTGATCTCGGTGGCGATGGCGGTCGCGGGCGTCGTGTGGGTCGCGGTGCTCCAGCGCCGCGGCGGGATCATGCTCGATCGGCCAGAGCCTCGATCGGCGACCGCCTGACCTCGTCGCCGCCGCCGCGGGCGAGCAGGGCGACGACGGCCACCGACACGAGGACGAGCGCGACCGACGCGCCGGCCGCCGTGCCGAGCCGGTCCGACGCGTAGACGCCGAGCGCGCCGCTCCCGGCCCCGACGACCGCCCCGAGGACGAGGCGCGCGGAGAGGCGCGTGGCGAGGCCCGCGCTCACGCCGGGCGCGACGAGGAGCGCGAGCACGAGCAGGTTCCCGAGCCCTTGGACGGCGACGACGATCGCGACCCCGAGCAGCACGAGCAGGCCGGCGCGGACGCGGGCGGGCCGCAGCGAGGGCAACGGCGCGAAGGCGACGGCGGTCAGCGGGCGGTGCGCGGCCGCCAGCGCGAGCGGGACGCCCACGGCGAGCGCGGCGGCCTCGGCGAGCTGGCCGTCGGTGACGCCGAGCAGGTCGCCGAAGAGGAGGTCGGCGAGCGGCGTGTCGCTGTCGAGCGCGAGCAGCGCGCCGAGGCCGAACAGCGCCGTGACCGTGACGGCGATCGCCACCTCGCCGCCGATCCGGTCGTCGCGCGCCGCGAGGGCGATGAGGAGCGCGGCGACCAGGATCCCCGCCGCGCCGCCGAGCACCAGCGGCGCGCCGGCGGCGGCCGCGATCGCCAGGCCGGGCAGCATCGCGTGCGAGAGCGACTCGGCGGCGTACGCGTCGCGATAGGCGAGCAGCCAGACCGAGAGCGGGCCGCAGGCGAGGCCGAGGAGGACCGCCTCGAGCAGCGCGCGGTCGAGGATCGAGAGCGCGGCCATCAGTGGTCGTGGTGCTGGATCGTCAGGCCCTTCGCGCCCTCGCGCAGCACGACGAGCTCGGGGCCGTAGGTCGCCTCGAGGGTCGGGCCGGTGAGCGTCTGCTCGGGCGTGCCGAAGGCGACCTGGCGGCCGTTGAGGCAGAGCACCCGGTCCCAGCGGCGGGACTGCTCGACGTCGTGCGTGGCGATCAGGAGGGTCCGGCCCTCGGCGGCCAGCTCGTCGAGGACCGCGAGGATCCGCTCCTCGCTCGAGCGGTCGACGCCGGCGAAGGGCTCGTCGAGGAGGAGGACCCGGGCGTCCTGCACGATCGCGCGGGCGATCATCACGCGCCGCCGCTGGCCGCCGGAGAGCGAGCCGAAGTGGCGGTCGGCGCGGTCGTCGAGCCCGACCCGCCGCAGCGCCTCGCGCGCCGCCGCGCGGTCGGCGCGCGCGACGCGGCGCCACCACGGGGTCCTGCCGTAGGCGCCCATCAGCGCGACGTCGAGCGCGGAGACGGGGAAGTCGAGCCGGGCGTGGTCGTGCTGCGGGACGCTCGCGACCCTGCCGCTCACCGCGAAGGACCCGTGCGCCGCGGGCAGCTCGCCGAGCAGCGTGCGGAAGAGCGTCGTCTTGCCGCCGCCGTTGGGGGCGAGCACCGCGACGGCCTGGCCCGCGTCGGCGGCGAACTCGACGTCGCGGATGACCGGCTCGCCGAAGCGGTAGCCGGCCGCGAGATGCTCGGCGCGCACGGCCGCCGTCATCGCCGCACCAGCGCCGCGATCGCGAACAGCGCGCCGCCGAGGGCGGCGATCGCCGGGCCGGGCGGCAGGTCGAGTTGGTAGGCGAGCAGGAGGCCGGCGCACCCCTCGAGCAGCACCAGCGCGATCGCGACCAGCTGCACCTCGCGCACCGTGCGCCCGATCAGCCGTGCCGTGGCGGCCGGGACGACGAGGAGCGTGCCGACCAGCAGCGCGCCGACCGCGGGCAGGACGGCGACCACCGCCAGCGCCACGACGAGCAGCAGCGCCACGTCGGCTCTCGCGCCGCGCACCCCGAGCCCCGCGGCCGCGCCCGGGTCGAAGCCGGCGGCGAGCCAGGAGCGCCCGAGGAACGCCGTCGCCGCCAGCGCGAGCGCCGCGACGGCGGCGGACACGAGCAGGTCGGCGTCATCGACGCCGAGCAGCGTCCCGAACAGCAGGCGGTCGACGCCGCCGCCGGACTCGTAGACGTCGCTGGCCAGGATCGTCCCGCCCGCCAGCGCGCCGACGAGCAGCAGGCCGGTCGCGGCGTCCGGCGCGATGCGCGCGCGCCGCACCAGGCCGGAGAGCCCGCCGGCGTAGACGAGCCCGGCGCCGAACGCGGCGAGCTGGGCGGGCACGCCCCACGGCCCGGCGACGACGAGCCCCGGGAACGCCGCCGACCCCGCCGCATGCGTGAAGAAGGCCAGGCGCCGCAGCACGACCCACGTCCCGAGCAGCCCCGCCGGCGCGGAGAGCAGCGCGATCTCCAGCAGCGCCCGCTGCATGAACTCGAGCTCGAGCGGGTCGGTCAGCCACGCCATCGCGCAGCGAGGCTATCGAGAATCGTTCTCATCGCCAGATTCCGCCTGCGCCGACGTTCCCGCTGTTCGATGAGGATCTTCTTCGCGACCGCCGCCGCACTGCTCGTGCTCGCCGCGCCCGCGAGCGCCGGCGTCACGACGCTCGCTCCCTCGTACGAGACGACCGTCGACGAGAACGTCTACGTCCCGATGGTCGACGGCAAGAAGCTCTCCGCCGACGTCTACCGGCCGGTGCCGAAGGCCGGGCAGCCGGCCGACCAGAAGTTCCCCTGCCTCTTCGAGATGACCCCGTACCGCAAGGAGCTGCGCGCGGCCGAGGCCGCCGGCGCGTTCCCGGCCCGCGGGTTCGTCTACATGGAGGTCGACGCGCGCGGCACCGGCGGCAGCGAGGGCGAGTACGACGGCGTCTTCACCGAGCAGGAGCAGCGCGACGGATACGACGCGATCGAGTGGCTCGCCACGCACTACCCGCACTGCGACGGCCGGGTCGGCATGTTCGGCGGCTCGTACTCGGGCATCAACCAGTACCTCATCGCCGCCTCGCCGAAGGGCACGCCGCCGCACCTGCGCACGCTCGCCCCGCAGCGCGCGCTCACCGACCTCTACCGCGACATCGTCTACACGGGCGGGATGCTGACGGCGTCGTTCGGCGTCATCTGGTCTTCCGGCACCGAGGGCTACAACCTCGTCGGGGCCGACCCGCGCACGAACCCGCCGCCCGAGCAGGCGCTGAAGGCGATCGTCGAGCACCGGGGCAACGACCCGATGTTCACGACCTACATGGCGAAGCCGTTCGACTCGCCCTTCTACCGGATCTCCTCGGTCATCGATCGCCTCGAGCAGCTCGACCTGCCGATCTTCCACCTCGAGGGCTGGTACGACGCCTTCACCCGCGGCCAGCTCGACGCCGTCGGCCGCCTGCTCGAGCTCGAGCGGGCGGGGAAGGTCGGCGGCCCGCACTACGCCGTCGTCGGCCCGTGGAACCACGGCGGCTCGCACTTCCTCGCCCACGAGCCGTTCGCGACGCGGCTCGTCGAGTGGTACCGGCGCTGGCTCGACGACGGCCCGCGCCCGCGCTGGTTCTCCGAGCCGCGGATCAGCTACTGCGAGATGCTCGAGTCGCTCGACGGCGACTGCGTGTGGCGCAAGGCGAACGCCTGGCCGCCGCGCAAGACCGAGCACCACCGCGTCTACCTCCGGCCCGGCGGCGGGCTCGACACGAAGCCGAAGCCGCCGGCCGACGACGAGGAGCTCGGGTCGTGGGTCTACAACCCGACCGCCGGGCAGGGCGAGAACGGCTTCTCGAAGTGGGACAACGCCGCCGGCGTGCCGCAGCGCGAGGCCGACCAGGCGGCCGAGGACGAGTGGAAGGGCCTGACCTTCACGACACGCGAGCTCGAGCGCGACCTCGTCGTCACCGGGCCGATGGAGCTGCGCCTGCGCGCGAAGACCGAGCCGCTGCCCGTCAACTTCGGCCTGCCGCAGGGCGTCACCGGCCTGTGGGCCGAGCAGGTGCTGCCCGACCACCTCGACACCGATTTCGTCGTCAAGCTCTCCGACGTCGCGCCCGACGGCACCTCGACGCTCATCCAGTCCGGCTTCCTGCGCGCCTCGCACCGCAGCGTGGACGAGCGCCGCTCGCGGATCGGCCGGCCCTTCCACCAGCACGACCAGGCGCACCTCCGCCCGGTCGAGGCGGGCAAGCCGACCGACTACCGCATCGAGATCTGGCCGACCTCGAAGCGGTTCGCGGCCGGCCACCGCCTGCGCATCGCGCTCTACAGCGCCGACACCGCGAACCACCTCGCGCTCATGAAGCCGGTCGAGAACACCGTCCTCGGCGGCTCGCACCTGCTGCTTCCGGCTAAGTGGGCGAGCGCCGCAGGATCCGCATCAGCACGCGCCGCGGGGCGCTGACGTTGCCGGCGGCGTCGGTCGCGACGACCGTCAGCCGGTAGCGACCGGGCCGCAGCCGCCGCCCGCCGGCCCGCGCGCGGAGGGCGAAGCGATTCGCGCCGGCCCTCACGTCGCGGACGATCGTGCCGCGCTGCGCGCCGCGCCGCGTGACGCGGATCGTGAGCTTCGCCGCCTCCGAGGAGGTGACGCGCAGGGTCGTCGAGCGCCCGCGGCGGAACGCGCGCTTCGACAGGCCGACGTCGGTGAGGACGGGCGCG
>DASVRH010000416.1:0-19383 GCA_036388715.1 Solirubrobacteraceae bacterium
CAAGGTAGGCTCACCGACCCTTAGACTCACGTTCATGCCCCGCCTCGTTCTGGCCGTCTGCCTGGCCGCCACCCTGATCTTCGCGGCGACGGCCGCGGCCCACGTCGAGCGTCCTTCGTACTGGCCCGACCCGGCCCCGGACACCTCGGTCTCGCCCGCCGCCGGCGGCGAGGTGCCGAAGGCCAAGACGCTCGGCTCCGCGCTGAGCAAGCGCCAGAAGCGCAAGACGAAGGTCGTCTGCCAGCCCAACTCGATGGCGCTGCTGAAGGCGTCGATCAAGCGCGCTCGGCGCGAGGGCTACTTCATCCGTCCCTCCGACCACCGCAACCTGTCGAAGAAGGCGGCGCGCCGGATCCTGCGCCAGAACCGCCGGCTCAAGCGGCTGTGCAAGTTCCGCGAGATCCAGCCGGCGGTCAACGCGGCGGGCAACAACTCGCGCGTCGTGATCATGCCGGGCGTCTACACCGAGCCGACGTCGCGCGCGCAGCCGACGCACGACCCGAAGTGCGACCAGTACCGCACGAACGGCGACAAGCCCGGCCAGGACGGGACCGCGCTCTCGTACGCGTACCAGTTCAACTGCCCGAACGACCAGAACCTCGTCGCGGTGCTGGGCCGTGAGCCCGGTGCCGAGCCGCCGCCGATGCCGCCGCGCGAGAACCGCCACGGGATCCCCGACCTGGGCAAGTGCATCCGTTGCAACCTGCAGCTGGAGGGCTCCGGCGTCAACGCCGACGACGTCGTCGTCGACGCGGGCGACGCGTCGAAGGGCGACGGCGGCCCGAACGGCGTCGGCACCGAGAAGGACGTCGCCATCCGCGCCGACCGCGCCGACGGCTTCGTGCTCAAGAACGTGAAGGTCCGCCACGCCAAGGAACACGGCATCTACGTGCTCGAGGCCGACGGCTACCTGCTGACGAACTTCAAGGCCTACTACAACGGCCTGTACGGGACGCTGACCTTCGTCGAGGACCATGGCGTGACGCAGAACTGCGACGCCGCCGGCCACGGCGACTCCGGCGTCTACCCCGGCGCCGCCGTCGAGACCGGCGCGCAGCGGCCCGAGGGCACCGAGTTCCGTTACAACCAGGTCATCCGGTACTGCGACCTCCACCACAACATGGCGGGGTACTCGGGCACGAACGGCAACGCCGTCCACGTCCACCACAACCGGATGTACGACAACGTCCTCGGCCTCCAGACCGACGTGGTCACCGGCGCCGGCCACCCCGGCTACCCGGGCGACTCGATGCTCGTCGAGGACAACCTCATCTACGGCAACAACTTCAACATCTACGCGGAGGACTCGAGCGTCAAGCCGGCGTTCCCGTTCCCGATGGGCACCGGCCTGTGGATCGCGGGCGGCAACCGCCACCAGGTCCGCCGCAACCACATCTACGACAACTGGCGGCGCGGGACGATGCTCTTCAGCGTCCCCGACCAGCTCGTCTGCGGCGAGGCCGCGGGCGGCAACCAGCAGGCCGGGTGTGACCCGGACGGCCAGACGACGTCGTTCTACAACCGGCAGTACGACAACGACATGGGCATCCGCCCCGACGGCACCGCCGACCCGAACGGGACCGACTTCTGGTGGGACCCGTACCCCGGCACCGTCGGCAACTGCTGGTGGGGCAACCGCGCCGCACAGGGCGCGAAGATCACGTACTCGCCGTCCGAGACCCCGCTGCCGAACTGCGACGACGGCACGAAGCCCGAGCAGTCGCGCGGCATGGGCGACCCGCGCCAGACCGGTGAGCTGCTGAGCTGCGTCGCCGCGTTCGAGACGCGCACGTTCGACCCGAACGGCCCCTGCCCGTGGTTCAAGCAGCCGCCGGAGCCGCAGCCGAAGGGCGGAGGCGGGCGCGCGGCGACGCGGTCGCAGCGCACCGAGGCGTTCAGCCCCCGCTTCTACGCGACCGTGCCGCGGAAGAAGACGGGCTGGATCGACCCGCGCAGCGACTTCAGCGGGGTGAACTGCGCCGACTGGAACAACGCGGGCGACGCCGGCCGGGCCTGGGCCGTGGAGAAGATCCACGAGTTCGCCGGCGGCGTGGTGAACGACGAGAAGCAGGTCATCGGGTACGGCAACACGCTGACCGACGCCGAGGCGCACTCGTTGTTCGACACGCAGTGCTCGTCCGAGCAGGCGCAGGGCTTCCTGCTCTACAAGCTGTACACGTACGCCGCCGCGGTCACCCGGGAATAGCGCCCAGGAGGCGCCGCTCGTCACTCACGGGCGGCGCCTGCGGCCGAATCAGCCGCAGTTCAGCTTCAGCGCCTCGCGAATCTCGAGACGTGCACGCACGATCGCCGCGATCGCCACCGCGGCGAGCACGACACCGGCGAAACCGACCCCGACCTTGCTGGTCGCAAAGCCCACAACGGCGACCAGGACCGCGGCAAGAGCAACGAGAAGCGCCGCTCGCACCTTGCCACGGGCGGCTGGCTCGAGGTGCACCCAGACGTCGCCGAGTGAGGGCGGCGGAGCGTCACAGGGACCGGCAGTTCTCCGCCGTGGTTCGGCGCGATCTCGGTCAGCAGCGCAGACCCAACCCGAACGGCGGTCTCGTCATCCGCGCCTTCGACGCGCGTTGCGCCTACGAGCTTCGCGTGTCCGTCGGGTCCGCGCACTAGCAACCGCGGCGGTAGCTCCTCTCCCTGCAGCGCCGCTGGCGGCACGAAGAGGCAACTGCTGCTCGGGAGGTCGCCGGAACGCGTCAGCTCCAAGCGCCATTCGGGTCTTGGAGACCTCACCACGCCGCCACCGTCATCCCTCCCGCGGCCACCGAAGCCGCACCGACCACGAAGCGCAACCGTTCGTCGGGCAACATCGCAAGCCTCGCTGGCGGGACTTGCTGCCCAGCGGGAACTCCGATGGCCCATTGGGCGACGCCGAAAGCGTCGGCGAGAACCGGCTTGCGGATCGTTCCCGCTCCCTCCGCCGCACGGACGTCGCGGGCGAGCCGCTGCGCCCCCAGCAGCAGATCCTGGCGCAAGGCCTGCTCGACCGCGTCGTCGTAGCGTTCGTAGCCGACGGCCGCGTCCGTGTCTTGCCGAGGAGCCTCGTCAAACGCGTAGTCGCGAGACAACACGAGGATGTCGTCGACGAGGTCACGATGCCACTCGCGGGCCTCGGCGCTGTGTTCGGCGAGGAGAGGTTCCAGCACCTCGAACTCCTCTGTGCTGCTGTACAGGGCTACGGCGTCTCCGGGGTCCCCAGGGGGCCGCCGGCCGGGCCGCCGGTGCCTCCTGCGCCACCGCCACCGCCACCGCCACCGGGCGGAAGCCCGCCGCTCGGCATCAACGTCAGCCCGACCTTGCACATCACGCAGTAGAACCGACTGACCTTGGCGGCCCGGACGCCGCACGCCGCGCAGGCGAACGACTGGCAGACGAGACAGGCCCCAAAGGGCTCCCCTGGATCCACGATGCCGAGCGCCGTGCACCGGTAGCAAGTAGCGGTCATGCAGGTCGCCTCTGGATCACCGTCAGTACACGCGGGGGAAGCCGCTCGAGAAGTCGAGGAAGTTGATCCCCAGGAACGGGAGGCCGTTCAGGTCGCGGTGGTAGTAGTGGTAGACGAGCAGGTCGTGGTAGCCGAAGTAGTCGTCGCCGTAGACGGACTGGCCGCCCGGGCCGATGACGTAGCCGTGCGTCTCGAGGATCTTCGTGCCACCGCCGTCGAGCATGCTCACGCCGCCCGCGTCCGCGTACGGGCCGGTGGGTGAGGTCGAGCGGCCGACACGGATGTTGTAGTTGCTCGTCACGCCGCGGCAGCAGCGGTCGAAGGACGCGAAGAGGTAGTAGTAGGCGCCCTTGCGGTAGACGAAGGCGCCCTCGATCCCCGGCCCCGCGACGGTCGGCCCGGGGTTGGTCCGCGGCCGCTCGGCGAGGTGGTGCAGCGTCGGCGGCGAGGCCGCCGGCTTGCCCGTCGCCGGGTTGAGCTCGAACATGAAGATGCCGCCCCAGAAGGACCCGAACGTCATCCACCAGCGGCCCTGCGCGTCGACGAGGAGGTTCGGGTCGATCGCGTTGTAGTCGGTGCTGCTGTTCGACGAGAAGATCGGGCCCTCGTCGGTGAAGGTCCCGGGCAGGCCTGTCGCGCTCGTGGCGAGGCCGATCTTCGAGGTGTGGTTGCTGCCCGACGAGATCGAGTAGTAGAGCCAGTACTTGCCGTTGTGGAACGAGATGTCGGGCGCCCACACGTCCTCGTCGGCCCGGACGGTCTTCCACCAGGCCGGGATCACCGGGAAGAACTTGCCGGCGGAGGAGAACGCGATGCGGTCGTTGGAGAACGCGGCGGTGTTGTGCGTGCCGAACACCGTGTACCGCGGAGCGTCCCCCGTCGCCGGCTTGATAAGCATCGCCGGGTCGTGGACGACGGTGTACCCGGCGACGCGCCCGGGGTTCGGATAGGCGGCGGCCGTCGGCGCGCCGATCGCGCAGACGGTGACGACGACGGTGCAGGCGAACGCGACGGCGCGCGCCCGACGATTCTCCCCAGCCACAAAGCCCCCCAGCCTCGGTCCTGCCGCGCCCCGCGCGCGGCGACGCCGGGATGTTACGCAGCTAACGCCGAACGATGCGGAAGCTCACCCGGCGGACGGTCGAGGCGTTGCCCGCCGCGTCCGTCGCCCGGACGGCCATCCGGTAGCGGCCGGGGCGCAGGCGCCGGCCGCCGTGGCGGGCGCGGTAGGTGAAGGCGTTCGCGCCCGACTGGAGCGGCCGGGCGATCCGCCCGACGCCGACCCAGCGCACGCAGCGGCGGCGGCGCGCATTCGAGCGACGCTTCGCCACGCAGCGGCGGCCCGACCGGCGCCCGATCGTGCGGCGCTGCACCCGGAAC
Source organism: Solirubrobacteraceae bacterium (assembly GCA_036388715.1). Taxonomy (GTDB): domain Bacteria; phylum Actinomycetota; class Thermoleophilia; order Solirubrobacterales; family Solirubrobacteraceae; genus CADCVT01. Next base: position 4,847 of record DASVRH010000416.1, read on the forward strand.
GCTCCCGTCGACGCCTCGGAGACCGCGACGCGCACGCGCGTGCCGACGCGCGCGGCGATCGTCGGCCCGCGCGGCGCGGCGCGGAAGCGCGATCGCGAGAGGCCCAGCGAGCTGATGATCGGGTCGGTGACATCGGGCGGCAGCGGGGGCGGGACCGGCGGCGCCGGGTTCGGGACCGGGTCGGCGGGGACGTCGATCGCGCGCGACGTGCTCGCCGTCGGCGAGCCCGCGCAGAACACGGTCTGGCCCGTCGAGGCGCGGCCGCGCGGGCAGGCGAAGTCCTCGGTCACCGTCAGCGTCACCTCGTAGCGTCCGCCTGCGCGGTAGGCGTGGGTGGGCGTCGGCCCGCCGTCCTCGAGCACCGTGCCGTCGCCGAAGTCCCAGCGGTAGGTCGCGGCGTCCGCCGTCGAGGCGGCCGCGTCGAACGACATCGTCTGGCCGCCGGCGTTCGTGAACTCCGCCCCCGGGCCCGTCTCGGGCGACAGGGCGAGCGCCCCGAAGTTGACCGTCGCGGCGGCGAACGGCGAGTCCGGGATCTCCTCGATCGCGCCGTCGCCGTCGATTGCGAACACCACGACGCGGTCCTCGTCTCCGTCGCCGGCGAAGAGGAGGTTCCCGGGAGCGTTCGTGGTGAGGCTCGCGGGCGCCGTGGGCCGCGGCCACGGCGACCCGTCCAGCTCCGTCAGGCTGCCGTCGTCGCCGACGGCGAACCCGCTGATCGACGGCGCGTCGTAGTTGCCGGTGTAGAGGAAGCGCCCGTCCGCGGTCAGCGTCGACGTGAACGGGTTGCCCTCCGTCTGCCCCGGGCTCCCCCCGGCCGGATCGAGCGAGCCGTCCGCGTTGACCTCGTGGGAGACCACCTCGTCGTTGTCGCGATCCGCCACGAACACGTGGCCGTCGTCCGGCGCGATGGTCAGCGAGAAGGGGCTGCCGCCGGTCGCGTACGGCGAGGAAGGGAGAGTGACGAGCCCCCCGTCGACGATCGCGTAGCCGGCGACGAAGCCGTCGCGGCTCAGCGCGTAGAGCCGCTCGCTGTCCGCACTGACGGCCAGGCCGGCGACGTCGTTCTCGGACGGGAAGGGGGACCCTGACAGCTCGACGAGCGAGCCGTCCGCCGCCACGGCGTAGCCGCTGATCGTGTCGCCTATGAAGTTCGAGACGTAGACGTAGCGGCCGTCCGGCGTGACCACGACGGCGAACGCGCCGCTGTCGGCGGGAGCGTCCGGGTCGGGCGTGGGCGTGAGGCTGCCGTCGGCCGCCCGGACGGCCGACAGGACGCGATTGTTGTCGTCGTCGACGGCGAAGACCCACCTGCCGTCGGGCGAGATCGTCATGCCCTGGAACGAGGTGGCGCCGCCCGGGAACGGGGAGCCGGGGACGGAGCTGAGCCCGCCGTCCGCCGCGACGTGCCATCCGAACACCTCGCTCGTGTTGGTCGAGGCGAGGTAGAGGTCCTGCTCGGCGTGCGCGACGCCGCAGAGCGCGAGCGTCATCGTGGCGGCGAGGAGCGAGGTCCGGCGCAGGAGGGCCATGACGCGACCCTACGCGCTCGGGGTTCGCGCGTGCGGAAACCGCATCCGCTTGACCTACGGTGCTCGGTGCGGAAGTGTTGCGCGAAGCATGAGCGCTCCGCGTGCACTTCCGTTCGGGATGCAGCACCAGCTCCAGACGAACTGGTGCTGGTCGGCGTGCGCGACGAGCACGTCGCTCTTCTACGCGTCGGCGAGCGCGTGGACGCAGTGCAAGCTCGCGGGCACCGAGCTCAACCAGACGACGTGCTGTCAGGACGGCAGCACCACCTGGTGCAACCAGCCCTGGTACCTGGATCGCGCGCTCACGCAGACCGGCAACTTCGGCCACATGCAGCAGGGGCCGCTCGACTGGAACGCGCTGAGCGTCGAGATCGACGCGGGGCGCCCCGTCGCCGCGCGCATCGGCTGGGCCGGCGGCGGCGGGCACTTCGTGGTGATCTCCGGGGTGAGCGACCTCGACGGAGGCCCGGCGGTCGACATCCAGGACCCGTGGTTCGGCCCGTCGACGCTTCCGCTCCAGGAGTTCACGACCCGCTACCGGGCGACCGGGACGTGGACCCACTCCTACTTCACGTCAGGATGAGCTAGATGGCGATCAGGTTCCCCGAGCCTCCCGACGACGTCGCCCGTGCCGCGCGCCCCGAGCGCCCGGGCGGGGGCGCAGGCGCGTTCGGCTTCGACGCGCCGGCCCCCGGCGGCGCGCCGGCGGTGCCTCCGCACCAGGTGTTCACCGCCGGCCTCGACCAGCTCACCGCGGCCGAGCGACCGGAGATGTCGCTGGCGGCCGAGCCGACCTGGCGGGTCAGCACGCTCGATCGGGAAGGGCGCCCGGCGGCGGCCGAGATGCGGCCCGACGAGCTGGGCGGCGCCCCGGCGTCCGTCGGCGAGGACCGCTTCGGCCCCGCGATCCAGGAGGCGCTGACGGTCGCCGGGGGCGACGCCCGCGTGCAGGGCGCCGACTACGAGGCGCGGCTCTTCCGCGTCCCTGCGCTGAAGGTGCTCGCGCTGTGGCTGCACGACGAGCAGCACCCGGACCTCTTCGTCCCGCTCGAGCAGGCCGCGGGCGTCACCCCGCACCGGGTCTACGACCACGAGGCGTTCATGGCCGCGCTCCGCGGCGCGGCCGAGGGTCAGCTCGCGCACTACCGCGACGCCGAGCGGCCCGACGAGCTCGGTTCCTAGCTGCGTAAGGTTCGACACTTGGTCGGCCCGCACGTGCGCGCGACCTGGAACGCATGACCTTGCTGACGGAACTCTGGGTAGCGGCGAACCGCGCGCGACGCCGCTTACGCAAACCCTCGCGCGAAGCGTGGCATCGCGCCCGGCTGCAGTTCGTCGACGCGACGGCGAGAGGGAAGTCCTTCGCCGATGTGGGCGGCCTGTACTCGCTGCACGGCGAGATCGCTTTTCGTGCGGAGGACGCGGGCGCGAGGGCGGTCTCGCTGCTGGACGCCGGGGATCCCGCGTACGACCCGCAGTACACGGCTGAGCACCAACGGCGAGGCTCGCGCGTCAGGTTCGTTCAGGGCGACCTCCACGACCCGCTGACGGTGGAGGCGCTCGGCCCCCACGACATCGTGTGGTGCACGGGGGTCATCTACCACACGCCCCATCCGCTACACCAGCTGATGCATCTGCGGTCCGTGACGCGCGAGTTGCTTTACCTCGGAACCCACACGATCCCCGAGGTCCCGGGGCTCCCGCAGGCCTGCGTGTTCTACCCGTACCTGCCCGAGCGGCAGCGTCGACCGTTCGCCCGGCCCCACTGGAGACCGGAGACGCTGGCTGGGGTCGGCGCCCCGTTCGACGATCGACCCATGTACGGGTACGCGAACTTCTGGTGGGGCATCACCCCTTCGGCGCTCCGCGCGATGCTGCGCGCCGCTCGCTTCGAGATCGCGGAGGAGCGCCGAGTCCACGCGTCTCCGTGGTACGTGGAGATCGTCGCCCGCCCCGTTGCGATGCACCCGAGCCTCCCTCCGGCCGACTACTACCGTCGCCGCGCTGCGGCGAGGGAGGGCGGCGGTGGGGAGCTGCCGTTCGACGACTACTACGAGACTCACGGTAGGTCAGCTGCAGGCGCGTAGGGCGTCCAGGTCGCGTCGTCGGATGCCCAGGAGTCGTCCGCCAACGGCCACACCTCACCGTCCCCGTCCATGAGCACGGTGGCCTCGTCGATCGACGCATCGGTCACGATCAGCATCCAGGCGTCGCTCGAGACCACGCGATCCGTTCGTGCGCGAGAAGGAAGACCGTCGATGCGCGGCACGGAAGACCCGGCGCCGATCCCCACGGCGAGCCACGCCTCACTCGAGGGCGGCGGCGTCGGGACCCGCCACAACTCGTAGACGCTTCGGTCGTGCACCTCGCCCGCGTGCCGCCCGGCATCCCACTCGAAACACAACCACCACCGCCCGCGGCTCACCTCACGACGAAGCGTGATCCTCGTGCCGCGTGCGTGGGCAGCAAGGCGAACATCGAATGCTCCTGGCCTCGCCCACGCGTCGCCGGTGCCTCGAAGGTCTCCTGGCGTCACGGCGCCATCCTCAATGACCGGTCGAACTTTCGCAACGTCCAGCCTTCGAGGTAATCAGCACCTCAGGGTGTTCGTGGCCTTCTTCAGCTGGGCGTACCACACGCCGCGCCTCAGGGCGTACGCCGCCGTCTGGTTCAGGTACTTCGCCTTCGGGAACTCGTCGCAGACCTTATTCGCAACCCCGATCTGGACGCCCCCGCCCAGGTCGTACAGCGCATCTGTATCGAGGTTCACCCACTTGCCGTCAAGCCGAACCGCGAGCGTGACGTACAACTCCATCTCCGTAACGCTCCGGCAGTTGTTGTAGCCGACCGCGTACACGATGTTCGCCGTCTTCTCGCGCTTCGGGCGGTCCGCCTTGGCCTGACAAGCGTAACCCGCTGGGATGCGCGGCGGTCCGGCGGTAAGCGTGGCGGCGCCGACATCGAGCGGTGGCGCTACCTCCAGGTCGCCGCGGGTGATCACCGCGCCCGGCCGAATGTGCTCGGGCAGCACCGTGATCTCCTCGCCCGTGAGTCCGAAGGCGGGCGCGTCCACGGCGAAGTCGGTCAACGGGGCAAAGCCGGCCGCCATCGCCGTCGATACCCCGACGTCCGGATCGGCTTGGTCGCCGAGTGGATCCTCTACGCATGTCACGTCGTTCGGGCGCTCGCAGAGCGGGTGTTCAGCGTGCGGTTCCGATGGCGTGTACATGACATCGTCGTCCTGACCGACCGTGAACGCGAACGCAGCGGTCTCGTAGGAGCAACGCGCGAGCGAGGTGTTCGCTCCACTGCAGGAGGGCGGGAGCGACGTCCAGCGGCCGCCGTTCAGCTGCAACGTGCCTCGGAACGCAACCCGCTGAAGCTGCGTGTCGGATACCCGCGTGTACCGGCCAGCCGTGTGGGCCTGGGTTAGACCGTCGTAGGGGCCGTACGTGGGCGCCCTGGCGTATGCGACGGTGGTCTCCGGATTCAGCAGATGGCTCTCCAAGTACGCCCGGACGCCGCGCGAACACACGAAAGAGCTCACGAAGGTGATGAATCGCGTGTCGCCGGTGGTCCACCGCGGCGTCGCGGAGCCCGTCGCGGTGTAGCAGACGACCGTTTGGCCCGAGCCATCCACCCCTACCAGCGCGGTCACGCCATGAAGCGTGGGCGTTGGACCGACATGGTTGCCGGATGCGGGCGACACGCACGTGCACAGCAACACGAGGCTGGCGCAGGCGGCGCCGAGCAATGCGCGGTGGGGCAATGAGCGAACCATGTCTCCTCCTCGTTCAAGCCGACTCCAGCCGGTTCCCCTAGAACGGCGACGCTGCCGAAAACGTGACATCACTTTTCGCGCGGGGGCTCCTAGCCTCGGGGGATGAGCACGTTCTCCCTCGCCGGCGTCGAGGTCCCCCGGGTGGGCCTCGGCACGAACCGCCTGACCACGGCCCCCGCCCACGTCGCCTTCGTGCGCGAGGCGGTCGCCGCCGGCGTCCGCCACATCGACACGGCGCACCTCTACACCGGCGGCGACAGCGAGGCGGCCATCGGGGAGGCGCTCGGCGGCGGGCGCGACGACGTCCTCGTCGCCACGAAGGGCGGCTACCGCCGCGGGGAGGGCCGTCCCGAGGTGCTGCGCGCCCAGGTCGAGCAGAGCCTCCGCTCGCTGAGGACCGACGCGATCGGGCTCTTCTACCTGCACCGCGTCGACCCGGACACGCCGCTCGAGGAGAGCCTCGGCGCCATCCGCGAGCACGTCGACCGGGGCGAGATCCGCCACGTCGGCCTCTCGGCCGTGGGGATCGACGAGATCGAGCGCGCGCGGCGCGTCGTGCCGATCGCCGCCGTGCAGAACGAGCTCAGCCTGGGCGAGCGTGACGACGACGGCGTCATCGACCACTGCGCCGCCGAGGGGATCGCCTTCGTCCCCTTCTTCCCGCTGCGCGGCGGGGGTCGCGGCGCCGAGGCGGTCGCCGCGCGGCACGGCGTGCCGGTGAGCGCCGTGAAGCTCGCCTGGCTGCTGCGCCGCTCGCCGAACGTCCTCCCCATCCCCGGCACGCTCTCGCTCTCGCACCTGCGCGAGAACCTCGCGGCGCTCGACCTCGAGCTCTCGGACGACGACGTCGCCGAGATCGGCTGACGTCAGTCGAGCGGCTTCGTGAACCAGCGGTCGGCGAACGGCTCGTCGTTGAAGGCGGGCACCTCGACGTACCCCGCCGACCGGTAGAGGGCGATCGCCTCGGCCAGCACGTCGTTCGTCTCGATGTGCGCCTCCTTCGACCCGTGCTCGCGGGCGAGCCCCTCGAGGTGTTCGAGCAGCCGCCGGCCGAGGCCCAGGCCGCGCGCCGACTCGGCGAGCCACATGCGCTTGATGTCGGTCACGGCGCCCGGATGGTGCTTGACCGCGCCGCAGCCGACCGCCTCGCCGTCGGAGTAGGCGACGACGAACGCGCCGTGCGGCGGGCGCACCTCGTGCGGCTCGGCGGTCGCTCCCTTCGCCGGGTCGAATCCGCGCGCCGGCGCCCGGCGGTTGAGCTCGGCGACGTAGGCGCGCAGGCAGCGCTGCGCGTCGTCGCTCTCGGGGTCGACCTGCCGCAGCTCGACGGTCACCGCAGCCGCTCGGCGTCGATCATCCCCTTCTCCACCACCGAGTCGACGTCGATGCGGACCGCGCGCATGACGCCGCCGAGCATCGCGTAGTAGCCGGCGACGAGGAGCAGCTCGATCAGGCCGTTGCGGCCGTGGTGCCCGGCGACCTCGCGGACGAGGTCCTCGTCGGGCGTCGCGGCGCCGATGCAGCCCTCGACCAGCCGCATCGCCGCAGCCTCGGCCGGGTCGAGCGCGCCGTGGTCGCCGGTCCTGATCGCGTCGACCTTCTCGTCCGCGACGCCCAGGAGCTTCGCGATCGCCTCGTGCTGCGCCCACTCGTACTCGCTCTGCGTGGTGCGCGCGGACTGGAGGATCGCGAGCTCGCGCAGCTCGGCCGGGAGGTCGCTCCTCGTGAGGATCGCCTCGCCCAGGCGCAGCGACGGGCCGACGAGCGCCGGGGCGTTGGCGAGCATCGTGAAGAGGTTGATCCTCGGCTCGGGCAGCCGGTCGAGCACCGCGCGCACGCGGTCGTCCTGCGGGTCCTCGTGCGCGTACGGGATGATGGCCATGTGGCCGACCGTATCGATCCGGTCGTCGGCGAGGCGGCGCAGGGACCGGTCCATGTCGAGCACCGCCTCGAGGGCCGGCGCGTGCTGGTCGTCGGCGGCGGGCGCCAGGGCCACGGGGACCCGCACGCGCCGGCGGGCAACGGGCAGGCCGTGTGCGTCCTGGCCGCGGTCGAGGGCGCGCGCGTGGCGGTCGCGGACCGCGACGAGGCGGCCGCGCGCGAGACGGCGGGCATGATCGGCTCCGCGGGCGTGCCGCTGGTCGCCGACGTCGCCGATCCCGTCGCGTGCGAGCGCGTCGTGGAGGAGGCGGCGGAGGGGCTCGGAGGCCTCGACGGCGTCGTGCTGAACGTCGGGGTGGGCTTCGGGCGCCTCGGGCTCGACGGCGTCGAGGCGCACACCTGGGACAAGACGCTCGAGGTCAACCTGCGCTCGCACGTCCTCGTCGTCAAGCACGCGCTCCCGCTGCTGCCGCCGGGCGGGGCGATCGTCTTCGTCAGCTCGACCGCGGCGCTGCGCCCGGGCACCCGGCTGCCCGCCTACGACGCGTCGAAGGCGGCGCTGCTCGGGCTGTCGCGGCACGTGGCGCTCGAGGGCTCGCGCCGCCAGGTGCGAGCGAACGTCGTCTGCCCCGGCCTGATCGACACGCCGCTCGGCCGCCGGGCGAGCGCCGGGCGGCCGAACCGCGACCGCACGCCGATCCCGCTGGGGCGCCAGGGGACGGCGTGGGAGGTCGCGCGGGCGATCGTCTTCCTACTGTCGGACGAGGCCAGCTACGTCACGGGCCAGGCGCTCGTCGTCGACGGCGGCCTGGCGATGTAGCTACGGCGTCTCGACGACCCAGATGTGGTTGCCGTCGGGGTCGCGGAGGCAGAACATCGTGGGCGCGCCGGGCGCGTCCATCAGGTCGGCGTCGACGTCGACGTCGCCGAGCCCCTTGAGGCGCTGGTGCTCGCCACGGACGTCGTTCGTCTCGACGCCGATCGACCCGCCGCCGGGCGCGCCGCCGCCCATCGGCTCGTTGAGCGCGATGCGGGCGTTCGAGCCGGGCGGGGCGACCTCGAGCCAGCGCATGGCGTCGCCCTCGCCGAAGCGGGTGTCGCTGCGCACCTCGAAGCCGAGCTTCTCGGTGTAGTACCGGAGCGCCTCGTCCTGGTCGGCGATGGTGAACATCACGACGCCCAGGTTCGTGATGGTGGTGCGGGACTGCGTGGAATCGGTCATGTGGGTTGAGACTGCGGCGAGCCGCGGAACTCATCGGCCGCCGACGAGCTCCGGTCCCGGCCCGGCGAGGAGCAGGAACCAGAGCACGAAGAGGCTGACGCCGAGGACCGCCGCGACGGCGAAGACCGTCCCGATCATCCCGGTCCGCTGGTCGTGGCCGGCGGCGCGGCGGACGAGCATCCAGAACTGGTCGAGCCCCTTGAGCAGCACGAGGCCGCCGATCAGGGTCAGCAGCGTGCCGAGCGAGGAGACGAGGATCGACAGGCCGCCCGAGTCGGTCTCGTGCTTGACCCGGCCGCCGATCCACAGCCACGCCGCCGGGATCGGGCCCCAGAACGTGAGCGACACGAGCGTCATGACCGCGAGGATCGAGGCGGCGAGCACCTTGTCGAACGCCCGCCGAGGGCCGATGCTCGGCTGCGGCTCGCCGCGGTAGCGGACGGGCGCGGTGCCCGGCCGCCGGCCGACGAACAGCCCGCCGTTGTCGGTCGGGTCGGTCCTCATCGCTCGAGCTCCGGCGGCAGGGCCGTCATCCCGTCGGGATACAGGTCGGCGATCGTCTCGTCGTCCATCTCGCGGGTGTTCGCCGGCTCGGGCGGCGCGCCCGCGACCAGCCACAGCGCGTCGGCGTCGGTGTCGTTGAAGGGCTGGCGGACGGTGCGCGGCTCGACGAGCAGCGCCGACAGCGGCGTCAGCGTCAGCACCTCCTCGCCGATGCGGATGCGTCCGGTCCCTTCCAAGAGGACGTAGAGCTCCTCCTGCGTGCGGTGGCGGTGCTTGGTGATCGTCTGCCCGGGCTTCAGGCGCCAGAGCCGCGCGCCGAGCTGCTCCGCCCCGAGCTGCTTGGCCAGATCGGTGTTCGGCACGCCGGTCGCGTTCGACGGGCGCCAGAAGGCGTCCGCCGCGTGCAGGACCCTGAAGCCGGCGCTCATGGGTGCATCATGCACTGCGCCCGTAGCGCTCGTAGATCACGCGCTGGTCGAACGTCCTCGTCTCGAGCAGGTTGAGCGGGACGTCTTGGGTCACCGGCGGTAGGAACGGCGTCCCCCCACCCACGACGATCGGATAGCGGAACATGCGCAGCTCGTCGACGAGGCCGAGCCCGACCGCCTGCGCGGCCAACGCCGCGCCGCCGATCTCGACGGGCTTGTCGGTCGCGGTCAGCGCCGCCGCGACCTCCTCGGCCACCGATCCCTCCGCGAGGCGCGCGTTGCCATCGACGGCGCCGAGCGTGCGGCTGAAGACGACCTTCGGGAGCGCGCGCCAGACGTCCGCGAACTCCGTCCGCAGCTCGTCGCTGCGCATCGCCGGATCCGTCTCCCACACCCGCATCGCCTCGTAGAGCCTGCGCCCGAGCAGATAACCGCCAAGGCCTCGCACCCGCGCGAGGTGGAAGCCGAACAGCTCGTCGCTCGGAGCCCCCCAGCCGAACCCTCCGTCGCGGTCCGCGACGAAGCCGTCGACGGAGACGCTCATCGAGTAGATCAGCACGGCCTGAAGCTAGTGCTTCGGCACCAGTATCTGCGCGAGGGCTCCGCTCTCGAAGCGCTCCTCCTCGACGACGTCGAGCTTCAGGTGCTCGGTCAGGTCGGCGAACGGGCTGAGGCCCGCGCCGATGGCGATCGGGACGGTGGTCAGCTGGTACTCGTCGACGAGGCCCAGCCGGGTCAGCGACTTGGCGAAGCCCGGACCGCCGTGGACGAGGATGGTCCCCTCGTCGTCGCGGGCCTTCAGGTCCGCGATCGCCGCGGCCAGGTCCCCGCCGAAGATCTCGGCCGGTCCCCTTTCCGCCTTCTCCAGGGTGGTGGAGAAGACCGCCTTCGGCTTTGTGTTCATCGCGGTGGCGATCGGCCCCTCGGACGAAGCCCAGTGCGGGCCCATGATCTCGTAGCTGCGGCGGCCCATCGCGTGGACGCCGGCCTCCGCGAGCGCGCGGCGGTTCCACTCGTTCGAGTCACCGCCGAACCATTCGAACATCCACTCGTGAGTGCCGTCGGGGCTGGTGACGAACCCGTCGAGGGACATCACCATCTTCAGAATCACTTTTCTCTGGGTCATGTCAGTACAGACCCCACCGGGTGCGGAGATTCATCGCTCCACGTTCGCAAGGAGCGAGACGAAGCGGTCGACGGCGATGTTGCCGCCCGAGAGGATCACGCCGACCCGAAGGCCGCTGACGTCGACGAGCCCGGCGAGCAACGCGGCCAGGGCGCTCGCGCCACTCGGCTCGGTCACGAGCTTCTGGCGCTCGAAGAGGAGGCGCATCGCCTCCACGATCTGCTCGTCGCGGACGCCCACGACGTCCTCCGCGAGCTCGCGGACGACGGCGAACGTCAGGTCGCCCGGCGAAGAGAGCTGCTGGCCGTCGGCGATCGTCCGCCCGACCTCGACCCGGGTCGGCCGCCCTGCGTCGAGCGACGCGCGCCACTGGCCGACGGCGGCCGGCTCGACGCCGACCACGCGAGGCGGCGCGTCCGCCCCGCTCGCCGCAACGGCGCCGCCCGCCAGCTGCCCGCCGCCGCCCGCCGGGATGAGCACCAGGTCCAGCGGCCCGGCGTCCTCGAGCAGCTCGCGCGTCGACGTGCCCGCCCCGGCCATGATCCGCGGGTCGTCGAAGGGGTGGACCGGAGTCAGCCCCTCGCGGTCGACGAGCGCCTGCACGATCTCCTCGCGGTCGTCGACGTAGCGATCGAACTCGATGACGCGCGCGCCGTAGCCCTCGGTCGCGGCGCGCTTGGACGCCGGCGCGTCGCGCGGCATGAAGATCGTCGCCCGCGCGCCCGCGAGCGCGGCGGCGATCGCCAGCGCCTGCGCGTGATTGCCGGAGGAAGAGGCGACGACGCCCCGCGCCAGCTCGTCCTCCGACAGCGACGAGACGGCGTTGTACGCGCCGCGGAACTTGAACGCCCCACCGCGCTGGAACTGCTCGGCCTTCAGGAACACGGTCGCCCCGAGCCGCTCGTCGAGGGAGCGGCTCGTCATCACCGGCGTGCGATTAGCGACGCCGGCCAGGCGGCCCGCCGCGGCGGCCACGTCGTCGGCGTCGATGGGGAGAGGGCCGCGGCCGGTCATCGCCTGCATCACAGCGTCTGGCAGCGAGGCGCGCAATTGCGCTGTTGTTTCTCGCGCAAAGCAGCAGCAGCGACGCGCGGTCCAGCGTGGCGCGGACGCAGGGCGCTCTCCGCCGCGGGTCACATCCCGAGGGCTGCTTGTCGCTTCGCGGCTTCGAGCGCCCGCTCGCAGCTTTTCGCCCTCGCCTCGGCCGACGTCTTGTCGACATGGTCGCTGTAGTAGATCGACCTGTACCAGTCAGTCACCGGCAGTCGGTTTGTGCGACGCGTGCCCATCAGGAAGTTGTTCCGCTCAGCTTCCCAAACGGCGATGACCAGCCGATCCTCGTGGCCGGACGTCTGAACCCAGCGGATCACGCCGCGATGAGCCTCGAGCTCCTGGGCGATCAGCTCTGCGGCAACACGCGCGAGGCGACGGGCGCGCCAGTACTCCGCGCATATCCCGCCGCCGAGCGCGAAGACAGCGCCGATGAGCGCGCCGACGACCACCTCGAACATTAAGCGGTGGCTTTGACGACGCTCGCGCTGCTCCTTCCCGATCCGCCCGCGCTGGGAGAAGGCCGCCACGCACTGAGCCCTGCGGCCTCCTTGCGCTCCTCGCGCAAAGCGACGCCGGACGGGGTCGGCGTGCCCGGTGGCTAGGTGCGGATACGAAGTGGCAGACGGGCAGTCAGCGGTGTGAGGACCGGGTATCTCTGCCTGACCGCGGCGTAGAGGTCGACGCCCTTCGGCGCCTTCAGCGAGACGAGCATGGTGAAGGTCAAAGGTGGCGCCGCGCTGAGCTGACCGTCCTCTCGGGCGAGGTAGTTCACGGTCACTTGCGGCTCGTGAAGGCTGCTGGCCCGCATCCGCTTGGAGAAGTGCAGCGCCGTCTCCCACTTGCCCTCCTCGCGCTGAAGCGCCTCGTTGCGGCGGCGCTCTGTCGGCTTGGTCGCGGGAAGCACGCTCGGCAGCCACCCGGCGGCGAGGTGCTGGCGGAATTTCTCGGCGTCGTCCCGGACGTCGACCTCGATCGTCTTGTTGGTGCTGGGATCGCGGAGCATGAAACGCCGGGCGTGCGGACGGAAGGCGACCTCCAGCCCCGCTCGTGTGTAGTCGACCGCATCGGTCGGGTCCGTCGGCGCGGTGAAGACGACCGTCCACGACAGGTCAACGGTCCGGCCGGCCACGGCATCACCGACGAGCGGGAAGGGCAAGGAGATGACGTCGTCGCGTTCGATGCTGTCGCGGTAGAGGATCGTCGCCTCGTTGGGCTCGCAGTTCCAGTGCTCGTCGTAGCGCTCCGCAAGGCGTCCAGCCCCAACCTCCGTCGTCGGCTGCGACGTTGGCGGGTCGGCGAAGTGGAGCGCGAAGGCGCGCAGCACGTCGGGGCTGATCAGTCCGGGGCCGAGGCGAGCGGCGAGACTCGCGATGCCGTGTGTTGCGGTGGGAGTCGCGAAGCTCGTTCCCCCAGCCTCGCCGACGCGGCCGCTGGCGATCATGCCGCGAAACGGCTCTGCGTGTGTGCCGCCAAACGCGACGCCACAGGGCTTGAGGCGTGCCCCCGGGCGGCCGGGACCGACGGCGCTGTATGGCGCACGCGACCACGTTGCCTCGGGCGCGCGCTGGTCGCATGCGCCCACGGACAGGGCGTTGACCATGTCGGAGGGCACTTGGACGCGGTTTAGCCCGCTTGCCTGATCGAGCTGTCCGTTGTTTCCGACGGCGGCGACGAAGAGCACGTCCTCCGATTCGGCAAGCTCGTCGAGCTGCGCGGTCCACGCGTGTGGCTCGGTCTGATCGTCGACGGGAAGTTCGGGGCCTAGTGAGAGGTTGACGATGCGGTAGCCGCGGGCGGTGACGAGCTCGACTATGCGGTCAAGGATCCAGTAGAGGTCGACGTCCCACGGGTCGGGCGACGGGGCTGGTGTCACTCGAAAGTGATCGATACCGACGTCGGGCGTGCGCAACTCTTGCCCGTCGCCGAGCGGACCGTATAGAAGCGCGCCGGTGACCATCGTTCCGTGTGCGACGTCGTCAGCCTCTTCGGGTTCGGGGGTAACGTCGATGGCGTCGACGAAAGGCGCCAGCTGGGGCAGCGCGCCGGCGACCCCGCCGTCAAAGACGGCGATGCGCAAGTCCGACTGAGGCCGCTGGCCGGGTGGCGGGGCCGGCAGCTGACTCGCGGTGGATACGACGCGCAGCGGGCCCACGGGGACCGGGCGGACCTTGGGCATGGGCCGTAGGGCGCGCAGCGGGTTGAACCGGACCGCATCGTCGGCTGCGCCGGCAGGAAGCCGGACGGGCACGAACGTCATGCCGCGCACACGACGCTCGTAGTCGACCGCCACCTCGCCGCCGAGCAGTTGGACCCACTCGGCCCACTTGCCGAGGACGAGCTCGCGCTCGGCGGCGGTGATCTCACCGCGGGCATCCACGGCAGGATGCAGCACCGCTTCCCAGGTCAGCAGCTCTTCGTCGGCGAGCTCAGGTCGCGAGCGCAGCACCTCGTCCACCGTCGGCAGCCGCACGATGTCAAACTGACGAAGGCGCTCCTGCGCGGCGCGCGTGGCGCCGCCACCGGCCGGCTCGTCCAAGAGCTGGGCGATCTTGCCGACGGAACGCTCGTCTCCGGCCAGAAGGTAGCTCTTGGTCGGTCGATCCTTCTCGACCTTCGTTTGCGTCTCGTACGCCGCGGTGCTCGCGCGCGTACCGACAGGCACCAGGTCGGCTTCGCGAAACAGCTCGGCCGGGAAATAGCTGTTGGCGAGGTAGTTGGGCAGGACGGTCGCCTCGAAGACGACCCGCGCGCCGCGAAGGGCGGCGGGAGTGGTCTCGATGGCCGTCCGTAGGACGTCGACCTGCGGACCGAGCTGGGCCTGCGCTTCACTGAAGCTGCGCGGATGGAACTTCGGCCCGCCCCCGCTCGTGCGCTCCGCATCGCGGCGCAGCGTCTCGCCACCACTCAGAAGCGGCCGCTCCGGCTGCGTGACGTCTCTGGCGGCCATCAGCCCGCTGCTCCAGCCGGTGCGGCGGTCCGGGCCTGAGTCCACCGCCGGGCGAGTTTGCCG
>DASVRH010000417.1:0-10683 GCA_036388715.1 Solirubrobacteraceae bacterium
AGACGCAGCAGCAGACGCAGCAGCCGACGACGACCCAGCAGCAGACGACGACCCAGCAGCAGACGACCACCCAGCAGCAGACGGCCACGCAGCAGCAGACGACGCCGCCCCCGCCGGTCGCGACGCTGCGCTCGGCGAGCGTCGCCGTCCGCGGCGGGCTGCCGCGGCTGACCGTGACCCTGTCGCGCCGCACCGCGCTGCGCGTCACGCTCAGCCGCCGGGCCGGCCGCCGCTGGCGCTCGCTCGGCAGCGCCCGCCTCGCCGGCGCCGCCGGCCGCACGACCCTGCGCCTGCCCCGCCGCGTCACCGGGCGGCGCCTGCTGCCCGGCCGCTACCGCCTCGTGGTCACGGCCGGCGCGGAGCGGCGGACGATCGTCTTCCGCGTCCGGTAGCTAGCGCCGGACGATCCGGAACCGCACGCGGCGGGCGGAGGAGCGGTTGCCGGCCGCGTCGGCGGCGCGGACCGCCATGCGGTAGCGCCCCCGCCGCAGCGCTCGGCGCCCGATCCGGCCCGTGAAGCGCAGCGTCGAGCGCCCGACGGGCGACGTCCGGCGGATCGTTCGGCCCGCCCGGACGAACCGCGTGCAGCGCTTCCGGCGGCGGTTCGAGCGCGTGGCCTTCCGGCACCTGCCGCCCACCCGGCGCCCGGCCCGGGCGCGCGAGAACGCGAACGTCACGGTCGCCGGCTCGCTCAGCGAGTACCGGACGCGCGTGCCGCGCTTCGCCGCGGCGGCCACCGGGGTCCGTCCGCGCGCCACCGCGAACACGCGGTTCGTCAGCGAGACGCCGGTGAGGGCCGGGGCGACGGTGTCGAGCGGCGGCGGCGGGGGTGACGGCGGGGTGAACGTCACGGTGCGCGTGGCCGTCGTCTCGTTGCCCTGCGCGTCGCGCGCCACGGCGGTCAGCGTGTTCGGGCCCGGCTGGAGGGTGACGCGGCGGGCCCACGTGCCGTCCGCGCCGAGCGCGACCGCCTCGCCGTTGAGCGTCACGGTCGGCGTGCTGCGCGTGTCCGAGGCGCGCCCGGCGACGTCGAGCTCCGGGGCGTTGACCGTCACGTCCTCGGCGGGCGAGGTGATCTCGATCGCCGGCGCGATCCACTGGTCCTCGACTTCGCCGGCGTACCCGGCCAGCTCCGCGCGCGTGGTCGCCAGCGCGTACGCCTGGCGCATCGTCACCTCGCCGCCCGCGGGCACGGTGAGAGCGGTGGGGACGAGGAAGTAGTCGGGGTCGGCGAACCTGATGTCGCCGACGGCGTGGTCGAACATGACCAGCCCCTGCGGGAACGCGCGGTCGCCGTCGGGCGCCGAGCTCTTCGTGCGGACGTAGATCGAGACCGGGGCCGAGGCCGTGCCCGGGACCGTGTCGGGGTCGTCGTGCGTCGCGTAGCCGTCGCCGTTCCACGGGAACTGGTAGCTCCCCACGGCGCCGTTGGGCTTGCGGAACGCCTGCCCCCACAGCAGGTCGAGCGCGTGCTCCGCGCCGTCGACGCTGCGGAACGTGTCGCTGATCAGGATGAGCTTGCCGCCGCGCGTCTGGGCCATCCGGCGGACGAAGCGCACGCCGGTGGAGATCCAGTGGTCGCACTCGCTGGACGTGACCGGGTACGGGTCGCCGTCCGCGCAGCGGACGAGGTCCTCCTCCTCGAGCATCTCGAGTTCCTCGCCCGGGCCCCCGCCGTTGCGCACGTAGTCGATCGGCGGCACACCCTCGAGGTCGGCTCCGTCCTTGCTGCCGCCGTCGACGTCGATCTCGGACACCCGCGAGCCATACGCGTTGTGGCCGTCCACCCTCGCCGCGGGGCGGTCCACCGCCTCCTCGTCGACGTCGAGATAGCCGTTCGAGTAGTGGACGTAGTTGCTCATCGTCCCGTCGTCGTAGTAGAGCGCCGTGTCGCAGACGCCGCAGCTCGAGACGCCGAGGAAGTCGCCGAACGCGTCCCGCTGGGAATGGGCCTCGTACCAGTCGAAGGGCACGTCCGACGACGCGTCGCCGGGGTCGGTCGAGAACCGCCGGCGCCAGTCGACCGTGATCAGCGGCCCGTCGTAGTCCGAGAAGTCGCCGGAGATCGCGTCGGTCCCGTCCGCGACGGCCAGGACCCGGCACCTCGCCGCCGGCAGCACGTGGTCCTCGAACGTGACGCTGAACGCCTCGCCGTTGACGGGGACGTCCTGCCACATGATGTAGTCGGACTCGTTGCCGCGCCGGCAGAGCAGGTCGACGACGTCGCTGTTCGTCGCCCCCGGCGCCACGCCGGAGACCGTCACGTCCTTAGCCGGATCGCCTACGAGGAAGAAGTCGCCGGCGTCGGGCGACGTCACCTCCGTCGTCGTCACCGCGGCGGTGGCCGTGGCGGGCGCGAGGAGGGCGAGCAGGGCGAGGAGGACCGGCGCGAGGCGACGCATCGGGCGACACTACGCCCGCTCGTCCCCCGGTGACAAGCGTCCCCACACTGCTCATAGATCAAAAATCCCACACCTTTGGACGTCCATGGTACGTTCGACCGGCCGCACGCCAAGGCACGGAGCCGGCCAGCGATGCGTGCGAGTTCGGAGGGATTCGACGTGAGGTCCACGAGGATCGCCGCATGCCTTCTCGGCGCGGTGACGATGATCGCCGCACCCGCGGCGCAGGCCGATCAGCCCGCCGCGACCGCGGCAGCCAAGCGCCTGCCCGACCTGGCCGTCGCCTCGGTCAAGGCGGGCCGGCTCGCACCCGGCCGCCCGCTCGTCGTGCGGTACGCGATCCGGTCGAAGGGCCGGCGGCGCGCGCCGGCGTCGAGCGTGGCGTTCTTCCTGTCGAGCAACCGCCGGCGCGATCGCGGCGACACGCTCCTGAAGACCGCGCGCGTGCGCGCTCTGCGCCGCGGCGCGCGACGCAAGGGCCGCGCCTCGCTGCGGCTGCCCGCGACAGCGGGCGTGCAGCGCATCGTCGCGTGCGTCGACCCGCGCCGCCGCGTGCGCGAGGCCAGCGAGCGCAACAACTGCCGCGCGACGCGCACGTTCGGCAAGCCGACCGCGCCCGCGCCGCTCCCCCCGCCGCTCGGCCCGCTGCCGCCGGCCGACCCGCCGGCCGAGCCGCCTCCCGCCCCGCCCGGCGACGCGCCGCCCGCCGACCCGCGCGCCGACGTCGGCGACTCCGCCGGGACGGTGACGCTCCAGGGCGCCTCGACGACCGGCTTCAACGCGCTGGACGCGCAGCCGCGCTTCGCGGTCAGCGGCGCGACGCTTGCCCCGAGCCTCGACTTCGTGCAGGTGCGCCACAACGGCGTGCCGGTCCCCGCGGCCGACCTCGTGCTCACCCCGGGAGGGGTCACGTTCACCGGCGGCCTCGTGGAGGGGCGCAACGAGCTGAAGCTCCTCGCCGGCGACAGTGGCTTCCGCAACCTCGAGCACGAGGCGGTGATCTGGGCCGGCGGCGACACGCTCGTGATCCACGCGCAGGACGAGTCCTCGGGCGCGGTGCCGGGCGCGGCCGTCACGATCTCGCTGGGCGACGACCAGGCCGTCGAGGCCTCCGGCGTCACGAGCGGGGCGGGGAACGTGACGTTCTCCAACGTGCCCGACCGGACGATCCTGGTGGAGGGCAGCGCCCCCGGCGGCCTGAGCGGCTCGGCGGGGACGACCGGGGGGGCGGGAACCGCGGCGCTCGTGCTGCTCGGGTTCGACCCGCCCAGCTCCGTGGACAACAACGACTTCAGCCAGGGGACCGCGGGCTGGGACATCGGCGGCGCGCCGGTGACGCTGGTCGAGCACGATCCCTCCACGGACGAGCCGTCGCGGTCGCGGCAGCGAGCCGGCGAGGACATGGACCTGCGGCTCGCGACCTCGGGCGAGGGCGAGCAGCGGATCTCGCGGACGTTCGCCGTCGAGGAGGACGTCGAGGCCGTCTCCGTCAAGTACCGCTTCATCACCAGCGAGGTGCCCGGCGGCTACTTCGGGACGAAGTACAACGACTACTTCTCGGTCGGGGTGCGCAGCCAGTCCGCGGGCGGCAACTCGACCGAGGCCAACAGCATGAACGGGCTCGGGCTCGGCGCGTTCACGGGCGGCGGCGCGACCGCGTGGCGCGAGGAGGAGCTGAACGTCGAGGACGCCGACACGATCCAGGTCGACATCAGCGTCGCGAACGTGGCCGACGGCGCCTACGACTCGTACGTCGAGGTCGCGATCGTCGAGAAGAAGAAGATCGCGATCAAGTCGATGGACCTGCGCGACCTCCAGGTGACCTACCACCACGTGCCGGTGTCGGCGCCCCTCGACTACCTGAGCGTCGGGCCGAACAAGTTCTTCGGCGGCTACACGCGTATCTGGGGGACCATCAGGATCACCGGAGACCCGGAGGACAAGCTGACCAAGCTCGAGCTCGAGGTCATCGAGGACGGGAAGGTCAAGGCACGGGCGCCGCTCACCGCGGGCCTCAAGCCGGTCCTGTACCAGGCGTTCGGCGACGACGGAGAGCTGGCCGTGACGACGAACCAGCACCTCTTCTCGCTGCCGGCCAACGACACCGGGGACCTCGACCTCACGCACAACGGCGCCGTGCTGGTGCGGGTCCGGGCGAGCTCGGAGGCGGTGCCGAAGGGCCCGAGCAAGGAGTACCCCACGCGGCCGCAGAAGCTGATCCGCCACCAGGAGGCGAGCCGCTACCTCTGCTGCAACGAGAGCGAGGGCGGCGACGACTGGGTCAAGCCGAGCGTCGACCCCGTCGTCGCGAACTTCCCGGCGATCTGGGGCGACGCCAGCAACATGAACGGCGGCCCGATCCATCCTCACGAGGAGCACAGGACGGGCAACGACCTCGACGGCGACTACGACGGGTACTCGAAGTACGACGACCGCGGGGTGCAGGTGGTCAACGGCGCGGCGACCGCGAACAAGCTCATCGGCTGGCTCAACGACGACGAGTACGGCAGCCGCATCGAGCGGATCATCGTGACCCACTGCCGGCCGGGCGCGACGTCCCCGTGCGACCACGACCCCTCGATGGCGTTCTGGAACGCCATCAAGGACAAGACGCTCGACGACGGCCGGGCCGCGCGCAGCGTCTTCCAGGCGCTGGTCGACCACCACCACCACTTCCACCTCGACATCACCGACGGCCCGTGAGCACGCCGGGGCGAGCGGGCCCTACAAGCCGTACGACCGCCCGATGACGTCGAGCATGATCTCGTCGGTGCCGGCGCCGATGCGGTTCAGGCGCATGTCGCGCCACACCCGCTCGACGCCGTACTCGCGCATGTAGCCGGCGCCGCCGTGGACCTGGATGCACTCGTCGGCGACCTCGACGGCGATGCGCGACGCGTAGAGCTTGGCCATCGAGATCTCGCGCACGGGGTACTCGCCGTTGTTGTGGCGCCAGGCGGTCGTGTAGACCATCTGCCGCGCCGTCTCGATCTTGGTCGCCATCTCGGCGAACTTGTGCCGGATGACCTGGAACTTGCCGATCTGCTTGCCGAAGGCGGTGCGGTCCTTGGCGTACTGGAGCGTCTGCTCGAAGCAGCGCTGGGCGCCGGCGACGCAGCCCGCGGCGCCGATCAGCCGCTCGCCCTGGAGCTCCCACATGATGTGGTAGAAGCCCTTGCCGACCTGGCCGAGGACGGCGCTGTCGGGCACGCGGACGTCCTGGAAGGCGAGCAGCGCCGTGTCGCTCGCGTGCATGCCGAGCTTCTCGAGCTTCTTCTCCCGGATCACGCCGGGCGCGTCCATCGGGACCAGGAAGAGGGTGAAGCCGTCGTAGCCGGCGTCCGGGTCGGTCTTCGTGACGAGCACGATCACGTCGGCGCGGTGGCCGTTGGTGATGTACGTCTTCGAGCCGTTGATGACCCACTCCCCGCTGGCCTCGTCGCGCACCGCGCGGGTCTTGATCCCCGCGACGTCGGAGCCCGCGTCGGGCTCGGTGATGCCGAGGCAGAGGATCTTCTTGCCCTGGATGGCGGGGACGACCCACTCCTGCTTCTGCTCCTCGGTGCCGAACGCGAGGATCGGCGGCATCGCCATGTCGGTGTGGACGGCGACGCCCATGGCCAGGCCGCCGGACTGCGCGTGCACGATCTCCTCGGCGAGCACGAGCGACGTGTAGTAGTCGCCGCCCTGGCCGCCGTACTCCTCCGGCTTGTCGAGGCCGAGGAAGCCGAGCTCGCCCATCCGCTCGAAGACCCAGTCCGGGAACGTCGTCTCCTCCCACTCCTCGGAGTGGGGGGCCAGCTCCTTCTTCGCGAACGCGCGGATCGACTCTCGGAGCTGCTCGTGCTCGTCGGTGAAGATGAAGTGCTTGCGCTTGGACGCGAAGTCGGGCTTGAGGACGGTGTCGGTGGCCATCCCGCAAGAGTAGGGAGTAGGACTTCCTACTTTCAACTCGTGGCCGCAACGACGGCCGGCAAGACGCGGACGAATGATCCATGGTCACCTCACTCCGGATTTGGGAGGGTCGCGCCCATGCGTCGGCTCTTCCTCCTCTCCCTCATCGCTCTGCTCACGCTCGCCCTGACGGCTCCCGTCGCGGGCGCCGCGAAGCGGAAGATCTCGCTCACCGCGGCAAAGGCGAAGGTGCTCAAGCACTTCCGCACCGGCACGGACGGGACCTACGCGATCAAGTGCGCGCGCACGTCGGCCCGGAAGGCGACCTGCTACCTCGTCCGCACCTCCGGGACCAGCGCGCCGTGCGGGCGCGGCGAGGCGAAGCTGAACCGCCGTGGCCGTGTCGTGGCCAGCTCGTGGGGCTACGAGTGCGCCTCGATCCCCGCGCGCATGCGGCCGGCCGGCGTCACGCTGCCGACCGCCGTCGACTCCGGTCCCGTGCCGGCGCCCGAGCAGCCCGGCGCGCCCGCTGCCGACGCCCCGCCGCCGCCGCCCGCCGCCCCCGCGACGACGGCGCTCAGCGGCACCTACGTCTGCCTCACCGGGATCATCGCCCAGGTCCGCCCGGCCGGGCCCGCTCCGGACCCGGAGCTCGGCACGGGCATCGAGCCGATCCCCGTCCCCCTCACCGGCCTCGAGCCGCCGCTGAAGTTCACGCTGAAGCCGGACGGCACCTACTCGAACATCACCTTCGGCGCGGTCTACGCGAACGACCCGAAGTGGCAGGGCACCTATACGGTGAACGGCGACCGGGTCCGCCTCCTCACCCCGACCGGCACGCCGCTCGTGACGTACGACTTCCTGCGCCGCCAGGACACCGCGGGGACGCTCTACCTCATCGAGGACGCCCCGGCGAACGAGGCGTACAAGGCGAACGTCTGCCGGGCGATCGCGTGAGGGGCCGAACGCTCGCGCTCGCGGCCGTCACGGCGCTCGCCGTCGCCGCCCCCGCGCTCGCCGACCCGGAGGAGCCGAACGAGAAGATCACCGATCCGAAGATGGCCCTCGAGTCCGGGCGCGAGTACACGGGCGCCGTCGAGAACCTCGGCGACGACGACTACTACCGGGTGGTCGGCTCCGGCCAGGTGACCGTGACCGCGACCGTCGTGGCGGACGCCTGCCCCGACGACACGCCCGCGCTCCACGTCGAGCTGCGCCCCTACGACACCGCGTTCGGCAGCTCGGCGAAGGACCTCCAGACCGGCGAGACCGGCGAGGTCGCGCTCACGCTCGAGGCGGGCAAGGAGTACCGGCTGCTGTTCAACACGTTCAGCGGCCGCGACATCACCGCCTGCCAGGACACGCGCGTCGACTACAGGTTCACGCTGCGCGGCGCGCAGGCCGCGCCGGCGCCGTCGGGGCCGAAGCGGCTGCGGACGAAGCCCGCGCTGCGCAACTACTCGTGCCTGCACCAGTCGCAGGGCGTGACCGGGTTCGGCGAGCCCGCCTTCCGCTTCACGCTGCGCTCGCGCGGGCGCTGGACCGACCGCACCTTCGCGCGGCCGATCCAGGCCAGGTGGCGCTTCCGCAACGCGCTCACGACGCTCTACACCAAGAAGGGGCGGCGGCTCTACCGCTTCGCCCACTTCAAGGACGCGGAGGGCCGCTACCTCGTGGAGCACCCGCGAGGCAGCGACCCCCTCATCTGCCGCTAGGCCACCGGCGTGCTGCCGGGCCCGCCGTCGGTGCAGACGAAGTTGCACCCGCCGACGGGGCCGCGCGCCGGCGGCGTGGCCGTCGACAGCTGGCCGCGGAGCGCCCCGCCGGGGAACTCCGTGTTGTGGAGCGCCATGTAGAACATGTACGGGCGCGCGACGATCTCGTTGAGGATCGAGCGCCGGTTGACGTAGAGGCACCCGCTGATGCTGCCGGGCGTGCGCAGCGGGTCGGTCATCAGCGACACGGTGGTCACGACGAGCGACTGCTCGTTGCGCGTGCCGCGGTGCAGGTGCAGCTCGACGCCCTGCCCGAGGTTGCTGCCGTTGAGCGTCCAGCACAGGCGGTCCTGCGCCGGGTACACGCTGACGCTGCCGGTGCCCGTGGCGTTCGGGTCGCCCGGGCTCGGCAGGTTCGCGGCGCCGCTCAGCGAGAAGCTGAACGTCGCCGCCGGCCGGCTGCTGGGCACCGCGACGTCGTCGGCCTCGACGAGCGCCCAGTTCGGCAGCGTGCTCGCGAGGTACGGCCGCATGTCCGCGAGCCACCCCTTGTAGTCGACCCTCGGGTCGAGGTTGCAGACCTCCGGGCAGTGGTCGACGAGGTACACGGGCCCCGGCGGCGGGCCGGGCGGCGGGTCGACGGCGTGGGCGGCGGCCCCCGTCGCGGCCGCGAGCGACATGACGGCGGCGGTGAGCGCCGCGCTGAGGATGGTCCTCATGTCATCGCCTCCTAGTTCACCGGCGTGCTGCCGGAGCCGCCGTCGGTGCAGACGAAGTTGCACCCGCCCACGGCGCCGCGGGTCGGCGGCGTCGCCGTGGAGAGCTGGCCGCGCAGCGCGCCGCCCGGGAACTCCGTGTTGTGCAGCGCCATGTAGAACATGTGGGGCCGCGCCTGGATCTCGTTGAGGATCGAGCGCCGCGTGACGTAGAGGCAGCCGCTGATCGAGCCGGGCGTGCGCAGGGCGTCGGTCATCAGCGACACGGTGCTGACGACGACGGACTGCTCGTTGCGCGTGCCGCGGTGCAGGTGCAGCTCGACGCCCTGGCCGACGCCGGACGCGTTCAGCGACCAGCACAGCGTGTTGCGCGACGGGTAGACGCTCACCGTGCCCGTGCCGCTGCCGTTCGGATCGCCCGGGCTCGGCAGGTTCGCGCCGCCGCTCAGGCTGAAGGAGAAGGTCGTGTCCGGCCGGCTGCTCGGCACGGCCACGTTGTCGGCCTGGACCAGCGCCCAGTTCGGCAGCGTGCTCGCGAGGTACGGCCGCATCTCCGCCAGCCAGTTCTTGTAGTTCAGCTCGACGGTCGGCAGGTTGCAGACGTCGGTGCATCCGCTGTGGACGATCACCGGATCGGACGGAGGCGGAGGCGGCGTGCTGACGGCCTCGGCGGAGTGCGCGCTCGCGGTCGCCGCGAGAGCGAGGGACAGCGTGAGGGCGAGCAGCGCCGCCCTGAGACAGGCCTTCATGAGGATCCCCCCTGATCGACCGGGGCCACCCCATGGGCCCCGATAGTTCGGGAACGTTCGATCCGGTCAAAACTTGCTGATAGTCATCGCATCGGCTCGGCCCGTAGGCTGCCGCCCGATGCCCGAGCACCCTGTCCGCTACGACGTCGCCGACGGCGTCGCCACGATCGCCCTCGACGACCCGGACACGCGCAACTCGCTGTCCGACGCCATGCTGGACGGCCTCGTCGAGGCGTTCGAGATGGCGCGCGACGACGACGGCGTCCGCTGCGTCGTCCTCACCTCGACGCACGAGAAGGTGTTCTCCAGCGGAGGGAACCTCGGTGGGTTCGCCGCGGAGGTCCCGCTCGTCCACAAGCACTTCGGGATCGAGCGCTTCCCGGAGCTGTTCAAGCTCATCGGCGGCCTCGGCAAGCCGACGATCTGCGCGGCCAACGGGCACGTGCTGGCCGGCGCGCTCGGCGTCGCGCTGGCGTGCGACCTGATCGTCGCGAAGGAGGGCGTCCGGTTCGGCACGCCCGAGATCAACGTCGGCGTCTTCCCCTTCATGATCATGGCGCTGATCTACCGCAACGTTCCTCGCAAGAAGACCAACGAGCTGCTGCTCCTCGGCGAGCAGATCTCCGCCGAGGAGGCCGAGCGGGTCGGCATCGTCAACCGGGTGGTCCCGGCCGAGGAGTACGACGCCTTCGTCGCCGACTGGGCCGGCAAGCTCGCGAAGAAGTCGCCCGTGCTGATGAAGCTCGGAAAGGACGCGATGTTCCGCCAGCAGGACATGCCGTTCGCCGACGCGCTCGAGTTCCTGCGCAGCCAGCTGACGGTCGCGTTCTCCACCGACGACATCCAGGAGGGCGTCAAGGCGTTCTTCGAGAAGCGGGAGCCGCAGTGGACGGGTCGGTGAGCGTCGTCGGCCTGCTGTGCCGGACCTCGGACCGCACGCCCGGCCACGCGCGCGGCGTCGCCGCGCTGGCGCCGCTGCTCGCCGAACAGGCCGGCGCCGAGGCGCGGATGATCGGCAGCCCGGGCGAGCCCGCCCAGCAGGACTGGTCGGAGGACCTGCGCGCGTCGCGCGGCTGCCTGCTCGAGGCGGGCGGCCAGGTCGACGACGCGCTCGTCGCGGGGCGCTTCCCGGTGCTGCTGGCCGGCGACTGCAGCATCGCGATGACGACGCTGCCGACCGTCGCGCGCCACGCGCCCGAGGCGTACG
>DASVRH010000418.1:0-2835 GCA_036388715.1 Solirubrobacteraceae bacterium
GGAGATCTACGACATCCTCGACCAGATGCGCGCCACGATCCCCGAGGAGATCAAGCAGGCGCGCTGGATCGTCAAGGAGCGCCAGGAGATGCTCGCCGAGGCCAAGCGCGAGGCCGAGCGGATCGTCAAGGAGGCGCGCGAGCGCCAGGAGCGGCTGATCTCCGAGCAGGAGGTCACCAAGCAGGCCGAGCGTGCGGCCGAGGACATCATCGAGGACGCCCGCGGCCGCGAGCGCGAGATCCGTCTCGGCGCCGAGGACTACGCGGACGAGATCCTCAACACGCTCGAGGTCAACCTCACGAAGTTCATCGCGGCCGTCCAGCGCGGGCGCGAGCGCCTGCAGGGCAAGGACGAGATCGACCGCGCCGAAGTCGCCTAGCGCGACTTCGCGACCCTCAGCGCCAGCTCCTCGCCGAGCGCCGGCGAGTGCTTGAAGCCGTGGCCTGAGCAGGCCGAGACGGTGATGAGGCCGTGTTCCTCGTCGCCGACCGCGAAGTGGCGGTCGGGCGTGACGGTGTAGAGGCACGTGCTCGCCTTGACGCAGGGGCCGAGATGCCGGACGCGGCCCTCGAGGTACTCCGTCTCGATCGCTCGCTTCTCGTCTGCCGTGACCTCGCGCGCGCACGCGTCGGCGGTGGTCGTCGTCGTGTGGTCCTCGCTGGCGACCTTGACGCGGCCGTCCTGGGTCGGGAAGCCGTAGAAGAAGTCGTCGGGGCCGCGGCCGAGGTCCCAGACGAAGATCGGCATCTCCGCGTGCAGGTCGGGGTCGCGGCTCTCGAACCAGAACTGGACCTGGCGGTGGACGGTGAAGTCGCCTTCCACGAGGTCGCCGATCCACGGCCCCGCCGCGACGATGACGGTCTCCGCGGTGTCGTCGCCGACCCGGCCGGGGGCGACCGTGTCGACGCGCTCGCCGAAGCGCAGCTCCGCGCCGTGGCGCTTGGCCAGCTCGAGCTGCGTGGCGACGGCGCGCTCGGGGCGGACGAAGCCCGCTCCCGGCTCGAAGTAGAACCCGCGCTCGTCGCCTTGGAGCGCGAACTGGGGGAACCGCGTCGCGACCTCCGTCGCCGTCGGGGTCTCGTGCGGGACGTCGTGCTCGTTCGCGACGTCGATCGTCGCCTCGAGGAAGTCGTCGGCGCCGTGGTAGGCGGTGGGGCGCGCGCCGCCGATCATGAGCATCCCGCACTGCGTCATCAGGCTCTCGCCCGACTCCTCCTCGAGCTCGCGCCACAGCTCGTGGGAGCGCTTGACGTACGGGACGTACCGCGCGCCCTCGCCGACCGCGACGCGCGTGATGCGCGTCTCGCCGTGGGTGGAGCCGCGGTCGTGCGGCGGGGTGAAGCGGTCGATGCCGAGCACGCTCGCGCCCTGCTTCGCGAGGCGGTAGGCGGTCGCCGCGCCGATGGCGCCGAGGCCGACGACGATCGCGTCGTACGCGCGGCTCAAAGGGCGGCTGCGGCGGCGGGCCGCGGTCGCCCGACGGCGGCGGTCGCCCTGGTGGTCAGCGCGCCGACGGCGAGCGCGGCGAAGATGCCGGCGTACTCGAACTCGGTGAACGCGCCGCAGGCCCAGGCGAAAGACACGGTCCCGGTGAGGACGTACGCGGTGAGCGCGCACCGCACCGGGCCGCCGTGCTCGAGCCGCCGCAGGACCGCGTAGGGGACGAGGAAGGCGAACGTGATGAGGAACATGAGGACGGGCGCCATCTCGCCGCCGAACTGCCACAGGAACCCGATCACGGCGAGAAGCGTGACGGCCGCGGCGGCGCCGTGCGTCGCGGGCGTGCGCCTCAGCAGCGCGAGGCCGAACAGCAGCGCGGCGAGCGCGGACCAGGCGATTCCCTCCAGCACGCCCGCGCCCGGGGTGACGACGCGCGTCCCGTCCGCGGTCGAGAGCTCGCACCGTGTGCTGAACGGCCAAAGGGTGCTGCCGCCGCTGTAGCCCGCGGATTCCGACACCTCGTAGTCGAGCATCGCGTGCATGCATTGCTCGTTCTGCGCGTGCGGCAGCCCGGCGAGGAACGTGCCGGCGAGGAAGCCGAGGACGAGCGCGGTGATGACCGCCCGGCGCATGCCCGGATCGTACCCGCGGCTCAGCCGGATCACTGTGCTGATCGCACGCTTCGCCGAGGCCGCTCAGTCGTCGTCGTCGCCGCCGCGGCCTCGACCGCGCCCTCTGCCGCGACCCTTTCCACCGTCGTCCTCCGACTCGACCTCCACCTCGTCGTCGTCCCCGCCGCCCCCGGTCGTCGTCGGCGGAGGCGTGGTGGTCGTCGAGCCTCCGCCCGCCGGCGCTCCGCCGGTCGTCGTCCGGCCCCCACGCGACCCTCCGCCCGCGTCATCGCGCCTCGGCGTCGTGCGCGGCTGCGGGGGGGCGAGCTCGCGCCCGGCGGTGAGCGGCTCGGAGTCGAGGCCGATCTCCTGGTCGGTGATCGCCGTCGCGGCGACGGTGACGCCGACCGCGGCGGCCAGGCCGGCCGCGGCGATCACGACGAGGGTGACGATCCTGCGCATGGGAGGCACGCTACGCGTCGTCCTGTAAAGAGATCGCAAAGCGCAGCTCGGCAACTGCGCCGAGACCGTCATCGCGGTTGCGCAGGGTCACGTCGGCGCCCCAGCGGCGCGCCAGCTCGCGCGCGATCGGCAGTCCGAGCCCGGTCCCCGGCCGCCCCGCGCGCGAGGCCTCGCCGCGGTGGAAGCGCTCGAAGACGGTCTCCTCCTCTTCCGCGGCGAGTCCCGGTCCCTCGTCGAGCACCCGCACGCCGGTCTCGCCGCTGGCGATTGTCACCGGGCCGGCGCCGTAGTTGAGCGCGTTCTCGACCAGGGCGTCGACGAT
>DASVRH010000419.1:0-6042 GCA_036388715.1 Solirubrobacteraceae bacterium
GCGCGGCGGCCCACTCGTGCCCGACGAAGACGGGCTCGGGGTGGAGGTCGACCCCGAACTCGCTGCGGACGCCGTCGGCCACCTCGCGGGCCAGCGCCACGAGCTGCTCGGTCGTCCCCTTGCCGCGGTTCGTGAGCGCGAGCGTGTGCTTCGAGGAGATCGCGATCGTCTCGGGGTCGCCGTGGCCCTTCTCGAAGCCCGCGCGCTGGATGAGCCAGGCGGCGGAGGTCTTCACACGGCCGTCGGGCTCGGGCCAGCGCGGGACGCCGGGCGCGCGCTCCTCCAGCCGCGCGAACTCGTCGCGGTCGAGGATCGGGTTCGTGAAGAACGACCCGGCCGAGACGGAGTCCGGGTCCTCCGGATCGACGACCATGCCCTTGGCGCGCCGCAGGGCGATCACCGCCTCGCGGACGTCGGCCAGCGGCGCGCGCGCGCCGACCTCGATGCCGAGCGCGCGCGCCAGCTCGGCGTAGGCGAGCGGCCCGCTGACGGCCCCGCGCTCGAGCGCGTAGGTGACCGCGAGGACGACCCAGTGGCCGGGGTCGCGCTTGAAGACGCTGCTGCGGTACGTGAAGCCGCACTCCTCGCGCCCCATCTCCCGCACCTCGCCGGTGCGCCGATCGAGGACGCGCACCGAGACGAGCGTCTCGCTCACGTCCTGCCCGTAGGCGCCGACGTTCTGGATCGGCGTCGCGCCCACCGACCCGGGGATGCCCGACAGGCACTCGACCCCAGCCAGGCCCTCCCTCACACACCGCTCGACGAAGGGGTCCCAGGGCTCGCCCGCGGCGACGCGAAGCGTGGCGGCGGGGGCGTCGCAGGGCGCGCGGAGGGGCGCGGCGGCGGGGGCGTCGCCGGGCGCGCGGAGGGGCGCGGCGGCGGGGGCGTCGCCGGCCTCCTCGACGCCGCGCGTCCTGACGTGCACGACGGTCCCGGGGAAGCCGTCGTCGGCGACGACCACGTTGCTGCCCCCGGCGAGCACGAGCACCGGCTCGCCCGCGGCGTCGGCCTCGCGCACGCGCGCGACGACCTCCTCCTCGGTCGCGGCCTCGACCAGGCGGCCGGGCGGCCCCCCGAGGCGCAGGGTCGTCAGCTCGGCGAGCGTCGTCGGCACGCCGCTGAGGGTACGGCGGCGCTCAGCGGCGCGTGCGCACGACGGCCGACGCGCGGCGCAGCGTGCTGTTGCCCGCGGCGTCGACGGCGTCGACGGCGACGACGGCGACCCTCGCCCTCCCGCGCCGCCGCGCGACCCTGCGCCCGAGCGGCAGCCGCAGGCGGGCCACGCGGCCCGGCGCCAGCGCGGCCTGCGCGGGCGGGATGGCCCGGCCCGCGAAGGTCCCGGTCAAGCGCGCCGTGCAGGCCTCCGAGCAGGTGAGCCGCACGGGCAGCCGCGGGCGCGCGCCCTTCACGACGCGGCCGACGCGGACGGTGACGACCGGCGCGTCGCGGTCGGCGGCCGGGGCGCCCTGCGGCACGGACCGGGCCGGCGGCGGAGGCGGTGGCGTCATCGGCGGCGGCGGGGCGGACGACGATGGCGCGACCGTCTCCTCGAACGAGCCCTCCTCGCCGGCGGGAACGCCGTCCTCGGGCGGCGGGTCGGCGACCACCACGGGCGAGACGAAGGCCCCGAGCGCGTCGACGGGCGGCGGGTCGGTCACGGCGAACGGCTCGGACGTCGCGAGGTACGTCAGGTCCTCCTCGAAGTCCTCGAAGGTCACGCGCGCGTTGCCGCGCTCGTCGACGTCGGCCTCGCGGATCGCGATGCCCCCGCGCGGCCCGGTGAGCTCGATCGGCGGCTGGAGGTCCTCGGCCGGGCCGAACGGCTCGCGCGGCTCCCGGCGGCGCGCGCGGACGGCGAGCGGGCAGCAGACGTCCCACGCGACGACGGCGTCGCCGCGGCCGTTCATCGCCATCTGCGGATAGCTCCCGCCGCTGGGCGCGACGAGCCCGGGGGAGCCGAGCGCGCCGGTGCCCGCGTTGCCCATCACCGCCCGCAGCCCGTCCATGTGCCAGCTCTCGCCGTCGCCGTTGGAGGACTCGGCCTCGACGAGCAGCACGATCTCCCCGGGGTCGCTCACCGCCAGCCGGATGCGGCCGAGGTCGCTCGTGGTCAGGCCGGTCTCGCGGGGCACGCCGAACACCGGCGTGCCGGCCGCGCGGAAGGCGACGCGCACGGGCCCGGTCAGGTCGCCGCCCATCTCCAGCCAGGCGATGACCGCGTTGCCCGCGGCGTCGATCCCCACGCGCGGCGACTGCCAGGAGTGCTCGTCGGCCGCGCCGCCGATCGCCTGCGCCGGCCCGAACGTGCCGCCCGCCGGCCGCAGCGCGGCGTTCGCCCTGCCCGCCTGCACGAAGCCGACGACCGCCGTGCCGTCCGGCGCGAGCGCGACGTCGCGGGGAAAGACGCTGTCCCAGGGCGCGGGCGTGCTCACGTTCTCCGGCTCGCCGAACTCGCCGCCCGCCGGCCGGTACAGCGCGCGCACCTGCTGGAGCCCGCCCGTGGTGGCGAGGTACACGACGATCGCGTCGCCGCGCGCGTTGACGCGCACGAGGGGCTGGCCGTAGCTGTAGTTGCTCGGCCCGCCGGGCACCGCGGCCGCCTGCGCGAACGACCCGCCCGTCGGCGGCCGTTCGGCCACGCGGATCCGGGTCTCGTCCTCGTTGTACCAGGCGGCGACGGCGCCGCCGAGGGGCGACGCGTCGAGCGTCGGGTAGAAGTTCCAGCCGCTGTCGAGCTGCTGGGTGTCCTCGGGATCCTCGCCGTGCCGGCGGACCGTCGCGAAGGTCCCGGCGATCGTGCGGTGCAGGAGAATGGCCTCGCCCGGGCCGGCCGACGCGACGTCGTGCGCCCAGTAGGTCCCGGGCGGGAGCGTCTCGCGCTCCCAGCCGTGGGGGGCGCCCGGAAGCGCCGCCAGCATCCCCGCGATCCCCACGACCGCTGCACCCCGCCGCAGCATTGCCCGAACGCTACGCCGCCGCCCTCGGGGGCGCGCCGGTTCGCGGCTAGGCTCACCGGCGTGTCGTCGCGCTACGACGCCGTCGTGGTCGGCGGCGGCCACAACGGGCTCGTCGCCGCCGCCTACCTGGCGCGCGCCGGGAAGTCGGTCCTCGTGCTCGAGCGCCGCGACCGCGCGGGCGGCGCCGCGGTCAGCGAGCGGCCCTTCGCCGGCCACGACGCGCGCCTGTCCCGCTATGCCTACCTGGTCAGCCTCTTCCCGCCGCGGATCGCGGACGAGCTCGGGATCGACCTCGTGCTGCGCGACCGCCCCGTCGCCGCGTACGCCGACGGGCTGCTGGTCGACGCGCAGGCCGAGAGCGAGCGCACGCGCGCGTCGTTTGCGGCCATCGGCGCGCAGCGCGACCACGAGGCCTGGCTCGCGCTCTACGCCGAGCTGGCGCGGGCCGCCGGATGGCTCTTCCCGACGCTGACCGAGCCGCTGCCCTCGCGCGACCACGCTCGGGCGCTGTGCGGCGACGCCTGGCCGCTGCTGGCCGAGCGGCCGCTCGGCGAGTGGCTGCGCGAGCGCTTCGACCATCCGCTCGTGCGCGGCGTCGTCGCCACGGACGGGCTCATCGGCACGTTCGCGAGCCTCGACGACGAGTCGCTCGCGCAGAACCGCTGCTTCCTCTGGCACGTCGTCGGCGGCCCGTGGCGCGTGCCCGTCGGCGGCATGGGCGCGCTGACCGGCGCACTCGAGCGGGCCGCCCGCGCGGCCGGCGCGGAGGTCCGGACCGGCGCGGAGGCGGTGCACGTCGACGGCGGCGACGTGACGTTCCGCGACGAGGACGGCGAGCGGGTCGTCACCGGGGAGTGGGTGCTGGCCAACTGCGCGCCGCCGGAGCTGGCGCGCCTGCGCGGCACGCCTCCGCCGCGCGCGGCGCAGGGCTGCCAGACGAAGGTCAACCTCCTCCTCGACCGCCTCCCGGCCCTGCGCGACGGCGTCGCCGCCGAGGACGCCTTCGCGGGGACGTTCCGGCTCAACGAGCGCGAGGACCAGCTCGAGGCCGCCTACGCCGAGGCCGCGCGCGACGAGATCCCGCGCCGCCCGCCGGCCGAGATCTACTGCCACACGCTCACCGACCCGTCGATCACGACCGGCGGGCGGCACACGCTCACGCTCTTCGGCCTGCACACGCCCGCGGCGCTGTTCCGCGGCGAGGAGCGGAGGACGAAGGAGGTCCTGCTGACCCGGTACCTCGACGCCCTCGACGAGCAGCTCGACGAGCCGATCCGCGACTGCCTGGCCACCGACGCGGACGGCGAGCCGTGCGTCGAGGTCAAGTCCCCGCTCGACCTCGAGCGCGAGCTGCGCCTGCCCGCCGGCAACATCTTCCACGGCGAGCTCGACTGGCCGTGGAGCGACGACTCGTCAGATCGCTGGGGCGTCGCGACGGACGATCCGCGGATCGTCCTCTGCGGCGCCGGTGCGCGGCGAGGCGGCGGCGACAGCGGCGTCGCCGGCCACAACGCGGCCATGCACGTCCTCGAGACCGGCGGGAGGGGCGTCCCGCAGCCGCGCCGAGCTGTCGAGGATCCCCCGCATCACGTCGAGTGAGCCGATGCCGCGCGTGAGGAAGACCTCGAGGCCGACGTGTTCCTGGCGCACGGCCGCGCGGTGCATCAGCTCGAGTGCGCCGGTCAGCGCGCCGAACCACGGGTCGCGCGCGAGTCGCGGCCACGCTCGCCGCAGCGGCGCCGGCAACCGCATCCCGACGGTGTCGTCGAGCTGCGGGGTGTCGCGGGGGTCGCCCAGGACGTCGGGGTGCGCCGCGCGCAGCAGCCGCCGCGACTCGCCCTGGATGCGCGAGTCCGAGCGGAACTCGGGCATCGAGCGGTCGTACAGGTGCACGCTGTGCAGCGATCGGTCGAACTGCGCCGGGATGCCCGCCTTCAGGCACCGCAACCCGAAGTCGCGGTCGTCCTGGCCGCGCTTGAGCGCGAGCCGCGCGATGCCGACGCGCAGCATCGCCTCGCGCGGCATCGAGAGGTTGCCCGCCCAGAGGCTGCGCAGGACGAACTCGGGCTCCTGCGCCCAGCGGGTGCAGTGGACCTCGTACCAGTAGCGGTACATGCAGGCGATTCCACGGCGCTCGCGCGCGACCGCCCGCCAGTCGTTCGGCATGTAGCCGAGCACGAGCTTGGGCTCCATCCCGGCGTGGTGGCGCGCGTGGCCCTCGACGAGCCCGGGCGAGGCGATGACGTCGTCATCGAGCAGCAGGACGACGTCGCTCGTCGCCGCCTCGACGCCTGCCTGACGGGCGGGCCCGGCCCCGGCGTGCGGCAGGTCGAGGACGACGATCCGCTCGTCGGCGCGGGCCCGCTCGCGCAGCCATTCGACGGACCCGTCGTCGGAGCCGTCGACGGCGACGACGACCTCCGCGACGGGCTGGCGGAGGACGGGCTCGAGGAAGCGGGGTAGGCCGTCGCGGCGCCTGAACGTCGGCGCGACCACGGAGACCGTGGGCAGCGCCGCATGCGATGTCGTGCCGTCGTCCGGGAGCGTCATGGCAAGGGTGCGTTATAGCCCGCGGGATCGCGTCTCAACCAGAACGCGCTCGGCGGCCAGGTGCGCAGCTCGGGCGCGCCGGGCACGGCTTCGCGGAGGCTGGGAATCGCCTCCAGCAGCGGCGGGTGGCGGTCGTGGAACAGCGCCGCCATGGCGATCTCGACGCGCCAGCCCCCGCCGAGCAGGAGCGCCTCGAGCAGGTACTGCTCGTTGACGTAGCCGGCCGTCGTGAACATCCAGCGCGGGTACTCGTACGGCAGGAAGACGTCGTGGAAGTGCACCCAGACGCCCGGCGCCAGCCGCGGCAGGAGGTCGAGCACGATCCAGTTGACCTCCGAGCCGAGCTTGACGACGTGCCACGTGTCGACGAACAGCACGTCGCCGGGCCCGAGGGCGAGATAGAGGTCCTCCGGGACGGCGCGGCAGTCGGCGCGCTCCACCCGCGTGAGGCCGGGCGTCGCCGGCGGCAGCTCGACGCGCGGCGCGGGGTCGACCGCCACGAGCGCCGTCGGCGCACCCTCGCGCGCGTTCGCCG
>DASVRH010000420.1:0-4548 GCA_036388715.1 Solirubrobacteraceae bacterium
GTGACGGCGCGCATCTCGCCGAGATCGATCACGAGCGCGCCGTCGGCGACGGCGCTGCCGGCAACGTTGTGCCCGCCGCCGCGGACGGTGAGGGGGATGTCGCGGACCTGGGCGAACACGACGGCGGCGGCGACGTCGGCGCTCGTCAGGCAGCGGGCGACGAGGGCGGGGCGGCGATCGATCATCCCGTTCCAGATGGCGCGGGCGTCGTCGTAGTCGGCGTCACCCGGCGAGATCACGCGGCCCTCGATCCGCTCGGCGAGCGCGGCGGAGAGGGAGGTGTCGATGCTGGTGGGTTCCATGCCGGTGATTCGACAGGAACGCCGCCCCCGCGCCTTCCCCCGGACCGGCCATCCTCGGGCCATGGCCCGCAGGGGCCATCACCGACCGCCGGCGCTACGCCGCGGCGCGCACGACCCGGGCCAGCGTGCGCGGGCGGAAGATCCGCGTCGGCGGCTCACGCCGGCTGCCGACCTTCGACATCTCGCGCACGACGTGCTGGTCGCGCGCGGCCGCCCGGTACAGCAGCCGCTCCAGCGGGTTCGCCTTCCGCGCCGTCGAGAGGTCGGAGATCATCAGGTGGTGCGGCGCGAGGCGGCGGAAGTGGGTGCGCCGGTAGCGGGCCAGCGCCGCGTCGAGATCGTCGGTCTGCGTCACGGCGTCCACGAGCCACGCCGCGCTCTGGAAGGCCCAGCCGCAGCCGACGCCCCACAGCGGGTCGCTGGCCAGCGCCGCGTCGCCGACGAGCGCGACGTTGCCCCGCGCCGCGGGCCGCAGGACGTTGGGCAGCTCGAGCTTGCCGAGCAGCTTCGACTCGCGCGCGGCGTTCCCCAGCCGCGGGCCGTCGCGCAGCGACCCGACCATCCGCATGTACGCGCCCTCGAGGTCCTCCCGGAACTCGGGCAGCCGGTCCTTGTGGGGCGCGACGAGGATCAGCGTCAGCCCGTCCTCGTTGGGGAACGTGTAGGCGCAGTCCGGCTCCATGAGCCACATCCGGCTGCGCTCGGTCCACGGCTCGACGCCGCGCCAGTAGGCCCAGTAGAAGAAGCGGTTGTGCGGCTTGACCCGCCCGCGGATGCCGGCGAGCCTCGCCACCGTGGAGCCCCGGCCGTCGGCGCCGACGACGAGCCGCGCGTCGATCGTCTCGCCGTCGCGCAGCGTCACGCGCGTCCCGTCGATCCCGGTCACCGTCCGGCCGCACAGCAGCTCGACGCCGGGCGTCTCCGCGGTCCTCGCGCGCAGCAACGGGTCGAGCACCCGGCGCGTGACGCTGTAGCCGTACGGGTCGTCGTCGGGCGGCACGATCCAGCCGCTGTAGGGCGTCCACATGTCGACGGTGTTGTGGATCGCGCCGCGCGCGTCGAGCTCCTCCGCCAGCCCGAGCCGCTCGATCACCGGCGTCGCGCTCGACTGGATGTAGTGCGTGCAGACCGTCTTGTACGCCTCCGGGTCCGGGCGCTTCTCGATCAGCGCGACGCGGGCGCCGCGCTGCGCGAACAGGCGCGCCGCGGTGCAGCCGCCGATGCTCGCGCCGACGACGGCGACGTCGAACTCGGTCACCGGCGCATCAAGCGCGCCTGGAGGCGCTGCATCGCCACCATCCCGCGTTCCGCGCGCGAGCCGGCCTCGGGCACGATCCCGAGCTGGCGCGCGAGGCCGTTGACGTCGTAGTGCGCGCGGTAGTGCGCGATGCGCCCGTCGCGCATCACCCACTCGTCCGTGCCGCGGACGTCCATCGCCCGGCCGGTCGGCGCGAAGCCGGGCGGGTCCATCGGGGCGCCGTTGAAGGTGCCCTGCATCCGCCAGCCCCAGGCGATCCTGTCGCCCTGCTCGGCGACGAACGGCGGGTCGGGCTCGGAGAAGCGCAGGTCCGGGAACGACGCCCACGACCGCTCCATGAAGCCGCGCACGTCGGCCTTGCTGCGCGCCGGCTCGGGCAGCGCCGGGTCGAACCAGACGATGTCGTCGGTGACGAGCGCGTCGATCGCGCTCGAGTCGCGGCCGTTCCAGGCCGCGGCGTAGCGCTGCGTGAAGTCCTGCAGCGAGAAGGTCTCCACGGTCATGCGACCGACCCTAGGGCATCTCGACGACCTGCTGGAAGGTCGGCCGGTTCTGCCAGGCGATGAGCGGCTGGGTGATGCCGCCGAGCGGCCGGTGCCAGACCGCGTCGAAGCACTCCACGCGGACGTCGTCGCCGCACACCGGGTCGTCCTTGTAGAGCTCGGAGGCGGGCACGCTCGCGGCCTCGCGCAGCGACGCCTCCAGACGGCCGGCGCACTGCCGGCGGGTGCCGCACAGCGCGCGGGCCGGCCAGCCGCGGACCTTGCGTCGCAGCACCCGGCGCAGGTCCTTCTGCACGAACCCGTACCAGCCGTACTGCCACGCCGAGCCGACGTGGTCGCCGTGGTTGTTGGGGTGGTTGTCGAGCTCGTTGATCTTCGCGATCGCGTCGAAGAGCTCTTTGCCGAGCGCGGGCTCGAAGACGGCGCTGACGAGCCGCGGCCACCAGGCGTCCATGATGCGGACGGCCTCGGCGTGCTCGTAGGCCCCGTCGCCGTCGAGGTCGGCGCGGTGCGCGCCGTCGCGCCGCCACGCGGCGAGCTTCTCGACCAGCTCGGGCGCGCGCCCGCGAAGGACCTTCAGCGCCCAGGGCAGGACGGCGTCGCCGCGCAGGTCGACGGTTGCCGCGCCGGCCATCGCCTCGGCCAGCTCGGGCAGGGTCGCCTTGCGCTCGCCGGCGGTGAGCGCCTTGATGCGCCCGGCGAGCAGCTGCGCCCGGGTGACGGGTCCGAAGCTCCAGTTGTTGTCGGCGGCCCCGTAGCCGCGCGCCTGCTTGCCGTTCCAGTCGGCGAACCAGTCCTGGTCGACGGCGTTCGGATGCTGCTCGGGCCGCGTGCTCGTCTCGGTCAAGGCGCGGTCGCCCGGGCCGGGCCAGGCGAAGCGCGCGGCCATCGGCAGGCTCGGGTCGGTGCGCCGCAGGCGCAGCGGGTTCGCCCCGGCGTTCTGGTAGGCGATGTGCTCGCGGTCGATGTAGAACCAGTTGAAGGTGAACGGGACGAGGCCGGCCGCGCGCTGGAAGTCCTGCGGCGAGCGGATCTGCTCCGGGTCGTTGAAGCGGCTGAACGCGACGCCGGAGTCGGTCTCGTGCCCGTACGTGCTGCGCCGGATCGTGAGCAGCACCGGCCGCCCCTTGTACGTCGCCCGGGCACGGACGAGCCCGAGCTTCGTCCGCTCGGCCCTGAGCGTCTCGCTTCCCGCCGGCGTCGGGTCGGCGGCGTTCGGCTCCCACTCGTTCGTGCGCTCCAGCACCTCGATCGGCTCGCAGCCGCCCTGGTAGCGGTAGTGCGTGTCGTCGCAGAGCGGGACCGCGAACGTGTCCACGAGGTCCTGGGCCGACGTCGTCGCGCTCCACGCGTAGTCGCGGCCGTGGCCGATCTGGGTGTAGATGTTGATCCCCGGGAACGCGACGCCGCGCGCCTCGATGCCCGGGGCCCTGACGCTCTGCTCCATGAGCACCTGCGGCGAGAAGTAGGCCGTCTGCGGGCCGAAGACCGCCAGCGGCCGTCCGGATGCCGACTCCCGCGCGGAGACGAGGAGCGCGTTCGACATGCCGCGCGGTCTCATCACGGCCCGCGAGGTGGCGCCCGGGGCGTTGGCCTTCTCCGCGAGCTCGGTCGGCTCGACGCTCCCGGGGTCCGGCAGCACGACGCCGCGCGGGCGCTTCGGTCGCAGCGCGTAGCCGAAGCGCCTCCCTCTGACCGTGGTGACCGCCTCGGGGTCGTCGATCGAGCGGAACGCTCGCCAGACGTCGGTGCCGCGCTTGCGGCCGAACCGCGCGCGCGCCAGTTGCAGCGCCTGCGCGGTCTCGACCTCCTTGCCGCCGCCGACGCCGAAGATCGCCCCGACGACCGCGGCGGTCGCGACGACGTCCTCCGCCTTCCACTCGGTCGGCCCCTCGGGCCTGCCGATCGCGGCGTACTCGCCGGGCAGCTTCAGCGGGTTCAGCTTGGCCTCGGCGATGTACCGGTTGATGCCGGCCAGGTAGTGGCGGAGGTCCTCGCGGATCTTGTCGGCCTCCTGCTCGAAACCCGGCGGCCGAGCCTCGGTCTGCGCCTTCAGCTCCTCCTCGGTGTAGGGCGCGACGCTCCAGATCAGCGCGTCGAACGCGCGGTTCGCGGGCGCGCCACCGGCGAAGCTCGAGAGCTGGCCGCGGCCGAGGTGGCGGAAGACGTCCATGAAGAAGAGGCGGTCCTCCGCCGTCGCGTAGCCGAGCTGCTCCATCGCCTCCGCTCGGGTGTCCGCGACGATGTGCGGCACGCCCCACTCGTCGCGGCCGGCGGTCGTGCCGATCGGGGCGGCCTTGAAGTGCTGCTCGAGCGTCTGGGGCGTGAACGGCCGCGGCGCCTTCAGCAGGTCGGCGTACATGCCGAGCTGGTCGTCGTTGTGCGTGGGCCGTGCGCCGGTGGCCAGGAACGCGGCGAGCTCGGGCCCGTTCGCCGTGCCGTCGGCGCCGGGCGGCAGCACGTTGCGGACCCCGTCGGCGGCGTG
>DASVRH010000421.1:0-4920 GCA_036388715.1 Solirubrobacteraceae bacterium
CGACGCCGTCGACCTCCTCGTACTCGCTGTCCTGCCCGATGGCGAGGTCCTCGCCCGGGCCGCCGTCGATCTGGTCGTTGTTGCCGCCGCCGCGCAGCTCGTCCTTGCCCGTGCCGCCGTTGAGGATGTCGTCGCCGAGGCCGCCCTGGATCTGGTCGTCGCCGTCGCCGCCCTCGATCCGGTCCGCGCCCTCGAGGCCGGCGATCTCGTTCGGGCCCGGGCCGCCGGTGATCGTGTCGTCGCCCGCGCTGCCCTGGATGACCTCGACGTCGGCCGCGACGTTGTCGCCCTCGGCGGTCTTGCCGTCGTTCGCCGCGCCGTCGAGCGAGACCGAGACGCCGGGCTCGCTCGTGGTCGACGTCGAGGAGCCGCCGTCCGACTGCGCGTAGCCGCCGTCGGAGTACGGGCCGCCCTCGTCGTAGTAGCCGAAGGCGTAGTAGGAGACGGTGTCCTTGTCGGCGCCGCCGCGCAGCGTGTCGCCGCCCGTGCCGCCGTTGAGCAGCTCCTCGCCCGGCCCGCCGTCGAGCGTGTCGTTGCCCTCCGCGCCCGCGACCTGGTCGTCGCCCGGCCCCGCGTTCAGCGTGTCGTTGCCCTCGCCGCCGAACAGGCCGTCCGACCCGTCGCCGCCGCTCAGGTCGTCGTTGCCCGGCCCGCCGCTCAGGCTGTTCGCCGCCGGCGTCCCGCTCAGCTCGTCGTCGCCGCTGCCGCCGACCACGCTCTCGACGTCGCCGGCCACGTCGTCGGTGCCGGTGCCGCCGAGGTCGACCTTCACCGCGCCGGACCGTCCCGCGTAGGAGACGGTGTCGTAGCCGCTCCCGCCCTGGATCTCGTGGTCGCCGCCGGCGTCCGGCCCGAGCGTGACGTAGTCCTCGTACGCGCTGCCCACCAGGCGCTCGACGTCGGCGGCGACGTTCGACCCGTAGCCGTCGCCGGCCGAGCCGCCGACCTGGATGTAGCCCGCGAACTCGAGCGTGTCCGTCCCCGCGCCGCCGATCGCGCGCGCGGCGCCCTCGTAGCCGCCGGCGGTGCGCAGCGTGTCGTCGCCCGCGCCTCCGTCGACCTCGCCCGCGAACCCGCCGCCGAGGGTGTCGCCGCCGCCCTGGCCGCGGACCGTGGCCTGCGCGCCGTAGAAGGCGGGGTCGTAGACGCGGAACTGGTCGGCGCCCTCGCCGAGCTCGGCGGTGATCGGGCTCTGCGGGCAGACGACGGCGTTCGTGCCCTCCGGGACGCAGCCCGGCCCGGGCGTGACGCCGGCGGTGTTCGTGACGCGCAGCCCGTTGCCGCTGATGGGAGGAGTGCCGATGAAGGTCAGCTCGACGGTGACGTCGTCGTCGTCGCCGTTCCCCGTGATCAGGGTCGTCTGCCCGTCGTTCGCGACGGTGGTGGAGGCGGCTGCCGCCGCGGGCAGCGCGAGGGCCGCGACGATGAGCAGGAAGACGGTGCGCTTGAGCATGGCGCACCGGCATTACCCGGTGCGCTGTGCTTCGATGCTAAGCGGCTGTTACGCCGGTGACGCCCACTCCTCCTCGAGCGCGGCCAGCTCCTGCGCGATCCGATCGCGTCGGGTGCGCAGGCGGGCGATCTCGAGGCTGAGCGGCTGGAGGTCGTCGAGCTCGCGGTCGGCGGGGTAGCTCCGGGTCCGCTCCGCGGCGCTGTCGAGCCGGCCGCGGGCGCCGGCGAGCAGCTCGTCGCACTGCGTCAGCTCGCCGCGCTTGAGATCGACCGGATTCGGAGTCCCCGCCCGCATGGCCCCGGACGGTACCGGACGGCGAGGCTGCCGTACCCTCCCTGGCCGCATGGCCGACACTCCCCGCACCTCCGCCCACATCATCCCCGAGCCCCAGGCGACCGAGCGCATGCGCGCGCAGACGGTCGCCTCCTACGAGGCCAACCACGACGAGGTCGCGCGCGTCCTGCTGCTCTACTCGGGCGGCCTGGACACGAGCGTGATGCTCAAGTGGATCCAGGA
The DNA here is from genome assembly GCA_036388715.1 of Solirubrobacteraceae bacterium. Classification (GTDB taxonomy): domain Bacteria; phylum Actinomycetota; class Thermoleophilia; order Solirubrobacterales; family Solirubrobacteraceae; genus CADCVT01. Next base: position 1,970 of record DASVRH010000421.1, read on the forward strand.
CGAGTACGAGGCCGAGGTCGTCACGCTCACCGTCAACCTCGGCCAGCCGGGCGAGGACTACACCGTCGTCGAGGGCAAGGCGCGGCAGCTCGGCGCGGTCGACACGTTCGTGGTCGACGCGCGCGAGGAGTTCGCGTCGGACTTCGTCGTGCCGGCGATCAAGGCGAACGCCATCTACGGCCTCGGCTATCCGCTCTTCACCGCCCTCGGCCGCCCGCTGATCGCGAAGCTCGCGGTCGAGTACGCGCGCAAGTCGGGCTGCGACACCATCGCCCATGGCTGCACCGGCAAGGGCAACGACCAGGTCCGGATCGAGGCGACGGTCGCGACGCTGGCGCCCGAGCTGAAGCTCATCGCGCCCGTGCGCTCGTGGGCGATGGGCCGCGACGAGGAGATCGCGTACGCGCGCGAGCACGGGATCCCGGTGAAGGGCGGCGTCGAGAGCGCGCCCTACTCGATCGACGACAACCTCTGGGGGCGCTCCTCGGAGGGCAAGTGGATCGAGGACCTCTCCCACGCGCCCGAGGACGACGTCTTCCAGCTGGTGACGCGGCCCGAGGAGGCGCCCGACGAGGCCGAGTACGTCTCGATCACGTTCGAGAAGGGCGTCCCCGTCGCCGTCAATGACGAGGAGCTTCCGATCGTCGACCTGCTCGAGCGCGTCGCCGAGATCGGGATGCGCCACGGGGTCGGGATCGTCGACCACATCGAGGACCGGATCGTCGGGCTGAAGGTGCGCGACATCTACGAGGTGCCGGCCGCCGCGATCCTCCTGCCCGCCCACGCCGAGCTCGAGAAGCTCGTCGGGACGATCCACCAGAACCAGTTCAAGCCCTCGCTCGACCGCCAGTGGGCCTACCTCGTGTACGCCGGGCTGTGGTGGGAGCCGCTGCGCTCGAACCTCGACGCCTACATGGAGGCCGTCAACGAGTGGGTGACGGGGACGATCGGGATGAAGCTCTACAAGGGCTCGGCCCGGGTCGTCACGCGCTCGTCGCCGCATGCGGTCTACGACGCGCAGCTCGCGACGTTCGCGGAGTCGGGCGGGCTGTTCTCGCAGCAGGCGTCGCCCGGGTTCATCGAGCTGTGGTCGCTGCAGTCGCGGATGGCGTGGCGGCTGCGCAACGAATCCGGCTGACCGCTCGACTGGCGCGGCGATGCTCACCGGAATAAGGTGCGCCGATGCTCTCCCGCAGGCCGTCCCACTCGACCGTCGTCGCCTATCTCGCGCTCTTCGTCGCCCTCGGCGGGTCGGCCTACGCGGCGGGCAAGGTCACGAGCCGCAACGTCGTCAACAACTCGCTGACCAGCGCGGACGTCAAGAACGGCTCGCTGCTGCGCAAGGACTTCAAGGCCGGCCAGATCCCGGCGGGTCCGGAGGGCCGGCCCGGGGCGCCGGGAGCGGCAGGGCCGGCGGGAGCCGCCGGACCGGCGGGGCCCGCGGGGCCGGCAGGCCCGGCCGGGGCCGACGGGGCCGCCGGCGACGACGGGTCGCCCGACTCGCCTGAGCAGATCCTCTCGAAGCTGTCGGGCGTCGACGGATACGACTCCGGGCTCGACGCCGACCGCGTCGACGGGCATCACGTCCTCCAGCACAGCGCCGCGAGCACTCGCGGCACCGGGGTGTCGGGCACCACCACGCTCGAGGAGATCCCCGGCTTGGTCCGCGTCCAGGGCGCGTGCAACAACGCGGCCACGGACACCGCCTCCCTGCTCATCCGGAATCTCGGCGACACCACGCTGGAGTCGGTCATGGACGAGGGCGGGAACGTCGACGGGGAGTACGCGGCGATCCCGCCGGACGGCACCCACGAGAGCCCAGGCAAGGAGGTCACGGCGCCGTTCGTCGATCGGGTGATCTGGCAGGTGACCAACGGGACCCGGCACGCGACGATCATCGCGACGCTGCACGTCGCCCACGACGGCACGAACCTCAACTGCCGCTTCACCGCGCTGATCATCGGAGGGTGATCCCGCCGCTCGCGATCCCGACGCTCTCGACGGGGCGGCTCACGCTGCGCCCGTTCGCCGAGGGTGATCTCGACGCGTTCGCCGCGATCTGGGCCGACGAGGAGACGACGCGGTACGTCGGCGGCGTGAAGACCCGCGAGGGGACGTGGCTGAAGCTCGCGGGCTACCTCGGGCACTGGGTCCTGCGCGGCTACGGGCAGTGGGCGGTGGTGGAGACGGCCTCCGGCCGGCTGATCGGCCGCTGCGGGCTGTGGAACCCCGTCGGGTGGCCGGAGCTCGAGGTGGGGTGGACGCTGGAGCGCTCGACGTGGGGCCAGGGCTTCGCGACGGAGGCGGGGGAGCGCGCGATCGCTTGGGCGCGGGAGGAGCTGGGGCTGACGCGGATCGCGTCGTGCATCGTGCCCGGGAACGAGCGGTCGATCGCGGTGGCGGAGCGGCTCGGGATGAGCTTCGACCGGATGGACACGTTCCCCGAGGGGCACGAGGCCGCGGTCTACGCGATGGCGCTCTAGGTCGCGTCCTTCGTGTCCGCCCGCGGGCACATACTGCTCGCGGTGAACCCCGACCGCCAGCCCCGCCCGCTCGTCGTCGAGCGCGTCGAGTGGATCCCGTCCTCGCCGGACGAGATCGAGGTCCGCGTGTACGGGGCGTGGCACGGCGGCTCCGTGCCGCCGGCGGTGACGCTCGTCATCGGCAACGACATCATCGCGCCGCTCCCCGATCCGCCCGTCGCCGGGGTCGCCCCGGTCTGGACCGCCGCCTATCTGGCCTCGGTGGAGGCGCGGGCCGATCTGGAGGCCGGCAACGCCGCGCTGGCCGGCCCCGACTTCGCGTTCCCGCTGCCCGCCGCCGAGCCCGGCGCGCTCGACCCGCCGCCGGGCACCGTCGTCGACCCGATCGTGCTGGCCGAGCGCCGCGCGCGGCGCGCCGGGCAGGCGGAGGAGGGCGCCGCCGCCCGCGCCGCCTCGGCCGAGCAGGTC
>DASVRH010000422.1:0-8333 GCA_036388715.1 Solirubrobacteraceae bacterium
TCGCCTGCGCGATCCTGTCGGCGAGCGTCGCCGTGCGGAAGGTGGGCCCGGAGCGCGACGCGCCGGGCGCGGGCGCGGTGACGACCCGCGGCCCGCTCGGCTACGCCGGCCCGGGCAGCCTGGGCGGAACCGAATCGGCTCTGCGCCGATAAGAGGGGGAGCATGCGGTCCGCCCTTCGCGCCTTCTCCACCGTCCTCATCGCCGCCGGCGTGCTGCTGCTCGCCGACGCGGGCCTCACGCTCGCCTGGCAGGAGCCGGTCTCCGCCCTCTACGCCAAGCTCACCCAGAACGCGCTCGGCGGCGACCTCGACGACCTCGTCGAGGAGGGCCCGACCGAGCTCGAGCAGCGGGCGCTGCGCGACATCCCCGACCAGAAGCGCCGCCTGGCCTTCCTCGGGCGCTCGCTCAAGCAGCGCGTCGACGGCGGCGAGGCCGCGGGCCGGATCCGCATCCCCGAGCTTGGCGCGAGCTTCGTCGTCCTCGACGGGACGGACGACGCCTACCTGCGCAAGGGGCCAGGGTTCTTCCCCGAGACGCCCTTCCCGGGCAGCGGCGGCACGACGGCGATCGCGGGGCACCGCACGACCTACGGCGCGCCGTTCCGCAGCGTCGACGACCTCGAGCGCGGCGACAAGATCATCGTCGAGATGCCGTACGCGCGCTTCGAGTACGAGGTCGAGCGCACGCGCATCGTGGACCCGGACGCGATCTGGGTCATCAAGCGCGTCGGCTACGAGCGCCTGGTGCTGACCGCGTGTCACCCGCTCTACAGCGCGGCGCAGCGGATCGCGGTGTTCGCCAAGCAGGTGCGCGTGCAGCCGCGCGGCGGGCTCGAGGAGAGGCCAGGAGCCAACTAGCCCCGCACTGGACGCGGGTTCTAGAGCCCCTCGGAAGGGCGTCCACCCGAGGACTGCCACGGTCGTCCGAAGGGAAACCCGAGGTCGATGGATCGCCAGATGCTGGTCAAGGAGCTCAAGGACCGGGTGGCCCGCGAGGAGTACAGCGTGGACTGCCGGGCGGTGGCCGAGGCGCTGATCGCGCGTCAGGCCCGGTGCTCGAACCCGCTGAGCCTCGTCTCGCCCTGGGGCCCGCTGAACGCGATCCCCGCCGGGCCGCGCTTCACCCGCCCGACGACGGACCCCGGCAGCCCCTCGGGGCCGGCCGCGAGCAGCTCGTAGTCCTCGCCGCCGGTCGCCGCCAGCTCGGCGCCGGTCGTGCCCAGCTGGCGGGCCACGTCCTCGACGCCGGGGGCGAGCGGCAGCGCCTCGAGGTCGATCTCGATCCGCACGCCGCTGCGCCGCGCGACGTGGAGCGCGTCGGTGGCGACGCCGTCGGAGAGGTCGATCATGGCGTGCGCGCCGGCGCGGGCCAGGGCGCGGCCCTCGGCGAGCCGCGGCCGCGGGCGCAGGTGGGCGTCGACGAGCGCGCGCGGCCCCTCCGCGCGGCCCTCGAGGATGGCCAGCCCCGCGGCGGACGCGCCGAGCGGCCCGCTGACCACGACCACGTCGCCGTCGGCGGCGCCGTCGCGGCGGACGAGGTCGTCCTCCGTGTCCGCCCAGCCGACGACGGTGACGGCGATGGTCATCGCCGGCGCGCGCGTGACGTCGCCGCCGGCCAGCGCGGTGCCGGTCTCGCGCGCCAGCGGAAGGATCCCGTCGAGCACGGCGAGCGCGTCGTCCTGCGGGAAGGCCGGCGGCAGCCCGAGCGCGACGTACGCCTCTCCGGCGTCGGCGCCCATCGCCGCGAGGTCGGACAGCGCGCCCGCCAACGCGCGGTGGCCGGCGTCGGCGGGCGAGGCCTGGCCGAGGCGGAAGTGCACGCCGTCGACCATCGCGTCGATCGAGGTCACGGCGTAGGGCCGCGCGCGCACCACGGCGGCGTCGTCGCCGGATCCGACCACCAGCCGCCCGGGCGCTTCGCCCGCGATCGCCCGCGCGATCGCCTCGATCAGAGGAAGTTCCTGCCAGGCCACTTACTTGTGGCGGTACACGATCCGCGCCCGCTCGAGGTCGTACGGCGAGACCTCGACGCGCACGCGATCCCCGGGCAGGATCCGGATCCGGAAGCGGCGCATCTTGCCCGCGACGTGGCCGAGCACCTCGTGCCCGTTGTCCAGCTGGACGCGGAACATCGCGTTGGGGAGGGCCTCGGTCACCTCGCCCTCGAACTCGACCTTCTCCTCCTTGGACACGGCGGAAGCGACCCTAACCGGTGGGTCGGCCGCGACGCTACTGCCCGTTGCCGTTCGCCTGGCCCGGCGGCGTGCCGCCCTGACCCGGCGGCGTGCCGCCCTGGCCGGGGGTGGCGCCGGTGTCCGGCGCCGGCTGGGGCGGCGTCTCGTAGAGGTCGGGGTCGTAGTTCGGCGTGTCGTTCTGCTGCCCCCCGTCGGGCGCCTCGGCGCCGCCGGGGCCGGTCGCGGTTCCGCCGCCGGGGGTCGTCGCCGTCCCGGTGCCGTCGCTCGGGTAGGCGCCGGGGGCGCCGGTCGTCGCGTAGCGGCCGAAGAACGGCGCGGAGGTGAAAGGCGTCTTCGGCTCCGGGAAGTCCGAGCAGCCGCGCTTGACCTGCTTCATGTACGCGCCCCAGATCTGCGCGGGGTAGGTGCCGCCGGCGACCGAGATCGGCGTCGTCGGCGGGTACATCTCGATGCGGCGCTCGGGGAAGCCGACCCACACCGACGAGACGAGGTTCGGCGTGAAGCCCACGAACCACGCGTCCGTGTGGTTGTCCGTCGTGCCCGTCTTGCCGCCGGCGGGGCAGCCGATCTGCGCCGAGGTGCCCGTGCCGCCCGTCATGTTCTTCTGGAGGATGTCCGTGACCTTCGCCGTCACGCCGTCCTCGAAGGCCCGCACGCGCTTGCGCTTGTCCAGCCGCTCGGTGTGCCCGTCGGGGAACTCCACCTTCGTGATGCCGATCGCCCGGTTGCGCAGGCCGCCCGAGGCGATCGTCGCGTAGGCGTTGGCCATCTCCAGCGGCGAGCAGCAGTAGCCGAGGCCGCCGAGGATCTCCCCGGGGTAGCCCTCGAGCTTCGACGTGATGCCCATCTTCTTGGCGGCGTCCTTGACCGCGTCGGGCCCGATGTCGAGCGCGAGCTGCTGGTAGACCGAGTTGTCCGAGGCCGTCGTCGCGCTCACGAGGTTCATCGAGCCGGAGTACGTGTTCGAGTACGTCTTGACGTCGATCGCCCCGTACTTCGGGTCGTTGAACTTCAGCGGCTTGGACGTGTAGTACGTCGACTCGGGCGAGACGCCGCGGTCGAGCGCGGCCATCAGGCCCATGATCTTGAAGGTCGAGCCCGGCTGGCGCTTGCCCTGCGAGGCGAGGTTGAACTTCGTCTCCGCGTACTTCGCGGAGGAGGCCATCGCGAGGATGTGGCCGTTGCGCGGGTCGATCGTGACGATCGCCGACTTCGGCGCGCCGGGCCAGCTGAGCACGCTGTTGATCGCCTGGCGCGCCTTCTGCTGCATCTTCAGGTCGACCGTCGTGTGGATCCGCAGGCCGCCCTGGCGCACGCGCTTGATCCCGTACTTGTCGATGAGGACCTGGCGGACGTAGTCGAAGAAGAAGCTCTCGCGGCGCTGCTGGTAGAAGCGGCTGCTCTCGACGCCCAGCGACTTGCTCTTGGCCTCGGCCGCCTCGCTGGGGGAGATCATCCGCAGCTCGGCCATCTTGTCGAGCACCTGGTTGCGGCGGCGCAGCGCGGCGTCGGGCGCGTTGAACGGGTTGTACTGCGACGGCGCCTGGGGCAGGCCGGCGAGCAGCGCCGCCTCGTGGAGCTCGAGCTCGGTCGCCGGCTTGTCGAAGAAGGTGCGCGCGGCGGCCTGGACGCCGACCGCGGTCTGCCCGCCCTGCGTGCCGTAGGGGACGTCGTTGATGTAGCGGTTGAGGATCCACGTCTTGTCGTGGACCTCCTCGAGCTCCTCGGCGAGCACGGCCTCGTGGACCTTGCGCTTGAACGTGCGCTCCTTGGTGATGTAGAGCGTGCGGACGAGCTGCATCGTCAGCGTCGAGCCGCCCTCGACGGTCTTGCCGGACTCGAGGTTCTTGATCGCCGCGCGGATGACGCCCTCGGCGTCGACGCCCTTGTGCTTGTAGAAGCGCTCGTCCTCGATCGCGACGGTGGCGTCCTTCATGACCTTCGGGATCGTGTAGCCGGGGATCGGCGTGCGGACGGTGTCGGACTCGATGTAGCCGAGCTTCGAGCCGTCGGCGGCGTAGACGATCGACGTCGAGCCGGGGTCGATCGGCTTGAGCTTGTCGAACGACGGGGCCGAGGAGGCGATGTTCAGGACGTAGCCGACGACGCTCGTCGCCCCGATGGCGACGACGGCGAAGGTGATCCCGAGGATCAGGAAGACGGGGCCGGTCGACGCGTTGCGCCGACGCCGGCGCATACGGGCCTGGCGAGACATGCAACCACCCATTCTGGCACGGGCGTTCGGGTCCTCTCACCGCAGGCCGTCGGCGCGCAGCGCCGCGAGCGCCTCGGCGCGCACCTGGGCCTCGCGCCCGGCGCGGTCGGCGACCGCCACCTGTGGCGCGGAGACGCTGAGGACGAGCCCCTCCGGCCCGACGTCGTCGATGGCCACCTTCGCGCCGTCGATCGCGCCCGCGATCGCCGCCATGGCGCGCGCCTCGTCGACGTCGTGGCCGATGAAGAGCTTCGCCTCGACGGCCACCGTGTCGGTCACGATCGAGTCGTTGCGCAGCACGCTGCCGGCGAGCTTCTCGTTGGGCACGATCAGCCTCGCGTTCGCCGACGTGCGCAGGAACGTGTAGGTCAGGCGGATGTCCTCGACGACGCCGGTCTGGTCGTCGAGCGTCACGAGGTCGCCGATCCGGATCGGCTGGTTGACGGCGAGCATCACCCCGGCGACGACGTTGGCCAGCACCTGCCGGGCGGCGAAGCCGACCGCCGCCGCCGCGATCGCGCCCGAGGCGAGGATGCTCGCGGCGAGGCGGTCGAGCGCGGTGAACTGCGAGATCGCGACGGCCAGGCCGACGACGAAGAGCACGGCGGCGACGAGGCGGCGCACGAAGCGCAGGCGCGTGTCGAGGACGGGGTCGAGCTGCGGGCGCCGGCGGCGGAAGGCGCGGTCGACGACGGCGATGACGACGCCGACGAGGACCACCGTCGCGATCGCGGTGATCTCGTTGTCCCAGCGGCTGACGAAGCTCTCCGCGAGGATCCCGGGCGACATGGCGCGTGACCGTATCCCAGGCCTCGCCGCGTTCGCCCTCTCGCGGGCCGTGGTCGTGGCGGCCGGCTTCGCCGCGCTGGCCGTCTGGGGCGTCGACGCGCACAACGAGGCGGCGTTCAACTGGGGCGGCGTCGCCGAGGGCGCGGGCCCGCTCGCCCGCTGGGACAGCGTGTGGTTCCTCGAGATCGCGCAGGCCGGCTACGACGACTCGCGCGGGGCGGCGGAGGAGGCGGCGTTCTTCCCGCTCTACCCGCTGCTCCTGCGCCTGACGGGCTCGACCGTCGCGGGCGGCGTGATCGTCTCCGTGGGCTGCTTCGCCGGGGCGCTGTGGCTGCTGCACCGCCTCGTGGCCCGCGACTTCGGCGAGGACGTCGCGCGGCTGAGCGTGCTGCTGCTCGCCCTGTTCCCCGGCGCGCTCTTCTTCTCGGCGGTCTACAGCGAGTCGCTGTTCCTGCTGCTCTCGGTCGGGGCGGTGTACGCGGCGCGGACCGGGCGCTGGGAGGTGGCGGCGGGCGCGGGGGCGCTCGCCGCGGCGACCCGGAGCGCGGGGCTGCTCCTGCTCGTCCCGCTCGCGGTGCTGTGGTGGCAGGCGGGCCGGCCGCGGCGCGGGCTGTGGGTCGCGGCGGTGCCGCTCGGGCTCGTGGCCTACTGCGCCTGGCTGGAGGGCGCCGCGGGGGACTGGTCGCTCGTCTTCGACGCGCAGGCCGCGTGGCACCGCTCGCTCGCGGTCCCCCTCGTCGATCCCGTGCGCGACGCGTGGGAGGGCGCGTCGCAGATCGCGCGCGGCGAGGAGCGGACGTGGCCGGTCTTCGACACGGCGTGGTTCGACGTCGGGCTGTTCGCGCTGCTGCTGCTCGCGCTCGCCGCGCTGGCCGGCGCGGCGCGCCGCCTGCCGCCGGCCTACTCCGCATACGCCGCCTGCGCCCTCGCCCTGCCGCTGCTCTTCCCGGCCGACGGCCAGGCGCTCATGTCGCTCCCGCGCTTCCTCGCCGTGGTCTGGCCGCTGCACCTGTGGCTGGCGGTCGTGCTCGTGCGGCGCAGGGGGCCGCGCATGCTGGTGCTGGGCGCGTTCGCCGTCGGCCTGGCCGCCGCGAGCGCCGAGTTCGCGACGTGGGGCTGGGTCGCGTGAGGGCCGTCCTGCTCGACGCGCTGGGGACGCTGCTCGAGCTCGAGCCGCCCGCGCCGAGGCTCGTGGCCGAGCTGCGTACGCGCGGCGCCGAGGTCGACGAGGAGGAGGCGTGGGCGGCGCTGCGGGAGGAGATCGGCTTCTACCGCGAGCACCACGACCTCGGCGCCGACCGCGCGGGGCTCGACGAGCTGCGCGCGCGGTGCACCGAGGTGCTGCGCGGGGCGCTGCCGGAGCGGGCGCGCTCGGTCGCCGACCTCCAGGGCGCGCTGCTGGCCTCGCTGCGCTTCCGCCCGTATCCGGAGGTGCCGGGCGCGCTCGAAGGGTGGTCGCGCGCCGGGCTGCGGCTCGTCGTCGTCAGCAACTGGGACGTCTCGCTGCACGACGCGCTCGTCGACACCGGTCTGGCGTCGCTGGTCGACGGCGCCATCAGCTCGGCCGAGGTGGGCGCGCGCAAGCCCGACCCGCGGATCTTCGAGCGCGCGCTCGCCCTCGCCGGGGTCGCGGCCGAGGACGCGATCCACGTCGGCGACTCGCTCGAGTACGACGTCGCCGGCGCCCGCGCGGCCGGCATCGAGCCGGTGCTCGTCGTGCGCGACGGCTCCGCCGCTCCCGAGGGGGTCAGAACGGTCGGGTCGCTCAGTAGCCTGACCGTGCAGTGACCTACGTGGCGCCCGACACGCCGCCCGCTCCGGAGTTCCCGGAGCGCCCCGACGGCGCGCGGCCCGACCCGCCGCGCGGGCCCGCGGCGTGGCCGGCGTGGTCGGGCATCCTCGCGATGATCACGGCGTTCCTCGGCGCGATCCTCGCCGGGCTGCTCATCGCCGTCGTGGCCGCCATCGGCGGCGCCGAGGTCTTCGAGCAGGGCAAGGAGTCGCCGCCGGGCGTCGTCGTCGCCGGGGCGTACGCGCAGGGCGTGATGTTCGTCGCCGCCGCGCTGCTCTTCGCCCGGCTCAGCGGACCGCTGCGGGCCGGCGACTTCGGCCTGCGCGGGACGTCGTTCTGGCGCGCGACCGGCTTGATCGTCGCGTTCTACGTGGCGTTCATCGTCCTGGCCGGGCTGTGGTTCACCCTCGTCGGCTCGCCCGGCGACGAGGAGCTGCTCGACGCCTTCGGGGTCGACGAGAGCACGCTGCTCGCGGTGCTCGGGGCGATCGCGGTCTGCGTGTTCGCGCCGATCGGCGAGGAGTTCCTCTTCCGCGGCTTCATGTTCCCCGGACTGCGCAACCGGCTCGGCGTCGTGTGGGCGGCCGTCGCGACGGGCGCGGTCTTCGGGGTCGTCCACCTCGTCTCCTCGCCGCCCGAGCACGTCGTCCCGCTGATCGCGTTCGGCGCCGGGCTGTGCCTGCTCTACCAGGCCACCGGCTCGCTGTATCCGTGCATCGCGCTGCACGCGATCAACAACGCGATCGCGTTCGGCGGCGGCAAGGACTGGGACTGGCAGATCGCGCCGCTGGCGCTCGGCGCCGTGGCGGTCTGCCTCGCGGTGGCGATCGGGGCAGCCCGGCTGTGGCGCCCCTCCGCCGAATAGAATCTCCCGCCCCCCATGCGTCGACTTCTTCTCTCCCTCACCCTCCTGGCCGCCCTGACCTCCGCCGCGCCCGCCGCCGCGCAGGAGCCGCCCGTCGCCCCGCCGCCCGAGCAGCAGCCGCCGCCGCCGGAGCAGCCGCCCGCCCCGCCGCCGGCCCCCGCGCCCGCCCCGGCCACGCTCAAGGCGGCGACCGGCAAGGTCGGCCCCGACGGGCTCGCGCTCGCCGGCCGCGCGTTCCGGATCGTCGGCAAGCTCGACCCGGTCGCCGACGGCCAGCACGTCGTCGTGCGCATCTACTCGCGCGGGCGGAAGCTCGTCGCCAAGAAGGTGCGCGTGCGCAACGGGCGCTTCAGCAAGCGCTTCCGCATGAAGAACGCGGGCTCGCTCGTCGTGCGCGTGGTGCACCCGGGCTCGCCCGAGGTCGCGCGGGCGGCCGCCAAGCCGCTGCGCTTCGACGTCCTGCCGCGCAAGGTCGAG
>DASVRH010000423.1:0-6827 GCA_036388715.1 Solirubrobacteraceae bacterium
GCCCGGCGCGTTGATCACCCCGACGCCGTTGTCGTAGATGTGGTTGTTCCTGAGCACCACACGGGTCTGCGACAGGTTCGCCGTCGGCGCCATCACCACCCCGGCCTTGAAGCGGAAGATCTCGTTGTTGACGATGTTCACGCGCCCGGCGTTGAGGATCTTCACGCCCGTCAGCGACGTCTGCGCGCCCGTCCCGATCCCGTTGATGTCGAGCCCATCGATCGTCACCCGGTCCGTCGACGCGGCGTTGATGACGATCGCGTTGGTTCCGCTCACCAGCGCGCCGGCGGTGTTGCCGCGCGCCCTGATCGTCAGCGACTTCGTGATCGTGACCCCGCCGAAGCCGCCCGGATCGATGACGTTGATCTCGCCTCCGGCCGCCGTCTTGGAGATCGAGCCGGCGAACGTCTTGCACGGCGCCGTGCGGCTGCACGGGTTCGCGTCGTCACCGACGCCGGAGACCCACGTCCTGGTCGCCTGACCAGACGCGGTTGAGGGGAGGGCCATGACGGCGAGGACCGCGGCGATGGCGAACAGCAGCGAGCGGGGCATGAAATGACACTACGCTCGTTGACCAGTCACGTGGACAAAAACTTTTGGGTCTGAGTAGCGACCTTTCGCTGATCGCTGATCAGTCGGTCAGTGTGCGGCGCGCCACTGCACCTCGCCGGTGCCGCCGCAGTACGGCGAGCGGATCCGGTACCGGCCGACCACCGACTTGCCCGAGCGCGAGAACGTCCCGGACACCGTCACGCGGGCGTTCTCGTCGGGGTGCTCGTCGTCGTATGTCGCCAGGCCGAACGTCCGGATGGAGAAGCGCCACCGGCCGCGGACCCGCTTGATCGGGATCGTGTTGACCGACGTCGCGCCGCGCGTCTCGCCGCACCTGAAGTCGATGGCGAGGAGGTCGATCGACCGCCCGGAGACGGTCAGGGCGATCCGCCCGCGCCCGCCGGTGTAGGTGCCGTCCGGCCGCGTCGGCGCGGCGGCGGCGGCGGCCGGCACCGCGACGCCCGATATCGCGATCGCGGTGAGGAGCGCTGCGCGCATTCCGTAGACCTTAGGGAGATCGGGCCGGGTTAGAGTGCGCATGTGCCGCAGACGCCCACCAGACGCGCGCAGACGGTCACGCCCGAGGGCGCCCCGGTCGCGCCCGTCATCGACGGCGTGCGGGTGCGCCCCGCGATCACGCATCCCGACGCGCGCGGCGCCGTCTGCGAGATCTACGACGAGACGTGGGACTTCAGCGACGAGCCGCTCGTCTACGTCTACGAGATCTCCATCCGCCCCGGCGTGACGAAGGGCTGGATCAAGCACCTGCACCAGGACGACCGGCTGTTCGCGATGGCGGGCGCGATCCGGGTGACGCTCTACGACGACCGGCCGGACTCGCCGACGCGGGGCCTCGTCACCGACCAGGTCTTCGACGACCACACGCGCGCGCTGTTCCGCATCCCCGCGGGCGTGTGGCACGCGATCGGCAACGTCGGGACGACCGACGCGAAGCTGATCAACTGCCCGACCCGGGCCTACGATCACGAGGCGCCGGACAAGTGGGACCTCCCGCTCGACACCGACGCGATCCCGTTCCGCTTCTGAGCGACCCGGTCGCCACCGTCCGCCGGCGCGCGGCCACGCTGCGCGACCTGCTCGCGTTCGCGCGCGGCGGCCCGCCGCCGGCGCCGTCCCCGGCGCCCCTGGTGACGGTGATCATCGCGACGTACGACTACAGCGCGGTCCTGCGCCACGCCGTCCGCTCCGTGCTCGCGCAGACGTACACGACCTTCGAGCTGCTGGTCGTCGGCGACGCCTGCTCGGACGACTCGGGCGAGGTCGTGGCGTCGTTCGCCGACCCGCGCGTGGAGTGGATCAACCGCGAGGAGAACGCGGGCACGCAGGCGGGGCCGAACAACACGGGCCTCGAGCGCGCCGCCGGGAAGTACGTCGCCTACCTCGGCCACGACGACCTGTGGCACCCGTGGCACCTCGAGGCGCTCGTCGGCGCCGCCGAGCGCACGGGGGCGGGCTGGGTCCACGGGCTCGTCGAGCTGATCGGCCCGCCGGGCAGCCGGCGCAAGCTGCTCGGCAACCTCTACCCGGGCCTGCGCCCGCCCGGGCGCTGGGTGCCGCCGACGTCGGTCATGCACCGGACCGACGCCGCGCGCGAGCTGCGCTGGCGCCACTACGAGGACGCCGAGGACCCGCCCGACGTCGACTTCTTCGACCGCCTCCAGCGCGAGGTGGGACCGCCCGTGCGGGTCCCGGCGCTGACGAGCTTCAAGTTCGTCGCCACGTGGCGGCCGAACTGCTACCGCGACCGGCCGGACGCCGAGCAGGCGGCGTTGCTGCGCCGCATGGAGCGCGACCCGCGCTTCCTGCGGCGCGAGGCGGCCTCGCTGCTCTTCCATCGCCTGTCGCCGTTCCACGGCAAGCTGCCGCCGCCCCCCGAGAAGCCGGCCGGCGCCGGGCGCGGGTGGCTGACCGTCCACGCCAGGCGCGTCCGCGGGCTTGACTGAGCCCTAGCGGCGCGCGATGACCAGGAACTGCTTGCCGAGGACCCGCCAGGCCGGCGGCGTGCGCAGGTAGCGCCGCACGAGGGCGGGCGAGGCGGGGAGCCGCCCGTTGAACGAGTAGGGCAGGTAGCGCGGGATCGTCCGCTCCGGCTCGAAGCCCGCGGTGTAGAGGTGCTCCTCGATGGCCCGGTGGGTGAGGGCCAGGACGTGGTCGGCGTAGTCCCAGTAGACCTTCTCGGTGTACCGGTAGTTCGGGCCCATGATCGCGATGCGGCCGCCGGGCGCGGTGGCGGCCGCGAGGCGCTCGAGCAGCCGCGCGACCTCCTCCGGCGAGGCCAGGTGCTCGAGGAAGTTCGAGACGAAGACGCCGTCGAAGTGGGCCTGCGGCAGGTCGGCCTCGAAGACGTCGGCCACGACGACGCGGACGCCGTCGGCGAACGTCCCGGCGGCGTGCTCGACGAGGTCGACGGCCCAGCGCTCCGCGGCGGGAGCGGCGTTGACGAACTCGCCCCGGCCCGCGGCCGGGTCGAGCAGGCGGGCAGGGCGGCCCATCTGCTCCCACACGTGCGGGGCGATCGCCTGCCAGACGGCGGCGCGGCGGTCCTGCTCGACGTCGCGGAAGCGGTACTCGTAGAGGCGGCGGAGGTCCATGGCGCGCGCAGTCTCGCGTATAGGCTCGCGGGCCGCGATGGCAGGGACACCGCTCCTCGACGTCCTCATCGTGTCCTCCACGGGCGCGCGCGACGTGCTGCGCGCCTGCCTGGAGTCCCTCCGCGAGCATCCGCTGACGATCGGCGCCATGCGGGTGCACGTGGTCGACAACGCGAGCACGGACGGCACGCCGGAGATGGTGCGCGCCGACTTCCCCGAGGTCGTGCTGCACGAGATGTCCTGGAACTCCGGCTTCACCGCGGCCAACAACCACGTGCTGCGCCGCAACGAGGCGCCGTTCACGCTCGTGCTCAACCCGGACACGGAGGTCCATCCCGGCTCGCTGGATCACATGGTCGCGCTGATGCGGGCGCGGCCGGACATCGGGATGTCGAGCTGCCGGCTCGTGCAGCCCGACGGCACCTTCGACCACGCCGCCAAGCGCTCGTTCCCGACGCCGCTCGGCGCGCTCGCGCACTTCCTGCGCGTCGGGCGCAGCGACCGGGCGCCCCGGTGGCTGACCCAGTACCGGGCGCCGGAGGTGGGCGAGCACGAGGCAGGCGAGGTCGACGCCGTCAACGGCGCGTACATGCTCGTGCGCCGCGAGGCCGTCGCCGAGGTCGGACTCTTCGACGAGCGCTACTGGACGTACATGGAGGACCTGGACTGGTGCTACCGGTTCCGCCAGAAGGGCTGGAAGGTCTGGTACGACGGGACGGTCTCGACCATGCACGTCAAGGGCGGCACGACCATCACCAAGCGCCACCGGCCCGTGAAGCACACCGTCGCGTTCAACCGCTCGATGGGCCGCTTCTACCGCAAGTTCTACGCGGGCCGGCGGCCGCTGCTCGACTGGGCCGTCTACGCGGCCGTCCTCGGCAAGACCGCGATCGCCGTGACGCGCAGCGTCGTCGCGCGGCGCGGCGTGCGCTGACGTGTCGCTGCGACTGCGCCTCCTCTGGCTCGCCGCGCTGGCCGCGCCGGCCGTCCTCACGCTCGTCCTCATCGCCGTGTACGGCGAGAACGTCCCGCAGTGGGACGAGTACACGATGGTCACGCTGTTCGCCCAGCACGACCAGGGGACGCTCGACGCCGGGTCGTTCTGGCACCTGCACAACGAGCACCGGCCGGTCCTGCCGCGCCTGATCCTCTTCGGCCTCGCCTTCCTCACCGACTGGGACCTGCGCGTCGAGCTGTACGTCGACTTCGCGGTGGCGGTGGCGACGTTCGCGCTGCTCGTCGTGGCGCTGCGGCGCACGCTGCCGCGGCAGTGGTTCGTGGCGGCGTCGGTGGTCACGGCCGTCCTCTTCTTCTCGCCCATGCAGTGGGAGAACTGGCTCTGGGGCTGGCAGCTGACGTGGTTCCTCTCGAACCTGGCCGCGGTCGGGGTGCTGTGGGCGCTCACGGTGACGGTCGATCGCGCGCCGCGGGCGGGGCTCGCGCTGGCGATCGCGTGTGGACTGGTCGCGTCGCTCTCGCTCGGCAGCGGCCTGCTCCTGTGGCCGATCGGCCTCGCGCTGCTGCTCCTGCGCGGGCGGCCGTGGCGCATCTGGGCCGTCGCCGGCGTCGCCACGATCGCCGTCTACCTGATCGGGTACGAGCGGCCCGCGCACCATCCGTCGACCACGGAGTTCGTCAAGCGGCCGATCGACTTCGCCGAGTACGTGCTCGTCTACCTCGGCCGCGCGTTCGGGTTCGACACCGCGACCGGCGGGCTCGCCGGCGTGGCGCTCGTCGCGGTGTTCGCCGTGGCCGCCGGGCTGGCGCTGCGCCGGCGCGGCGACGGCGCGCTGCTCGACCGCGCGGCGATCTGGCTCGGGCTGGGGGTCTACTGCCTCGGCGCGGCGCTGATGACCGGGCTCTCGCGGCTCGGCTTCGGCCCCGTGCAGGCCGGCGCCAGCCGCTACACGACGACGGCGCTGCTGTTCGGGATCGCGACCGTCGCGCTCGTCTTCGTGCTCGTGACGCAGCCGCGGCCGGCGGGGCGGGCGCTCACGCCGCTCCTGCGCTTCCGGCTCTCCTACCTCGTCGCCGGCCCGCTGCTGCTCCTCGGCCTGGTGAACACCGTCGACGGCGCCGACCGGTTCGCGCGCCACGGCCGCAACCTCGATCGCGCGGCCGCGTGCGTGCGGCAGGCCACCTCGCCGCGCGACCCGTGCCTGCGCCATCCCTCCTCGGGCTACGAGCCGGAGCAGTCGCGCGGCATCGCGTACTCGCGCCGCGTCGGCTGGGGCGGCTTCTAGAACGCGCCGCGGCCGGAGATCGCCGCGGGCAGCGTGAGCAGCAGGATCCGCAGGTCGCGCCCGAGCGACAGGTTCTCGACGTACTCGCGCTCGATGGCCAGACGCTCCTCGAAGTCGAGGTCGCCGCGGCCGAAGACCTGCATCGGGCCGGTGATGCCCGGCATGACCTGGACGCGGAAGCGGTGCTCGGGGCGGTAGCGCTCGACCAGCGCGAGCTCCTCCGGCCGCGGGCCCACGAGGCTCATCTCGCCGCGCAGCACGTTGACGAGCTGGGGCAGCTCGTCGAGGCTCCAGCGCCGCAGCACGCGCCCGACGCGAGTGACGCGCGGGTCGGCGCGCAGCTTGTACATGGGGTCCTCGAGCGCCTCCAGATGGACGACCTCGTGGCGCCGGTCGTCGGCGTCGGCGACCATCGTGCGGAACTTGAGCATCCGGAACGGGCGGCCGTCGAGCCCGGCCCGGCGCTGTACGTAGAGGATCGGCCCGCGGCTGTCGAGGCGGATGGCGATGGCCACGCAGACGAGCAGCGGCGCCGCGAGCACGAGGACGATCGTCGCGACGACGAAGTCGAAGCACCGCTTCAGCGCCAGCGTCGACTGCGACGCGTCCCACGTGTGGTACTCGACGACGGGCAGCTCGGCCACGTGCGTCAGGCGCACCGCGGTGCCGAACATGCCGCGCAGCGGCGGGACGACGCTGAGCTTCACGCGGTTGCGCCGGCAGAAGCGCATGGCGCCGGTCAGCAGCTCCTCGCGGATCTCCTGCGTGCAGACGATCACGCGGTCGGGAAGCTGCCCGCCGCAGGCCGCCCGGACGCGGTCGTCGACGTCGGTTTCGCCGGCGGCCGCCGCGACGTCGTCGGCGAGCAGTGCGCCGACGGGCTCGGCGTGGATGTCGGTGAACAGCTCGAGCTTGCGGCGGGTCGCCCGCTCGAGCGGGCCGGCCCCGATCAGCAGGGTGGCGGCGGGCGGCGTGAGGCGCCGCCAAAGGCCGCGTGCCAGCGCGCGGCCCGCCGTCGCGAAGAGCATGACCGCCAGCCAGAGGCGCACCCCGGCCGCGGCGTCGGGCGGGTCGGGCGCCGCGAGCGCGAGCAGCGCCATGGCGACGCCGGTGCCCACCGCGCTCCAGGTGAGCAGCGCGCCGAGCTCGTCGACGGTGAGCGGCCGCAGCGTGCGGTGGTCGCGGTCGTAGAGCCCGTGGAGCTTGGCGAGCAGGAGCCACACCGGCAGCAGCGAGACCGTCCACACCGCGTCGGCGGTCGAGAAGGAGCCGATCTCCGCCGCCACCGCGCCCAGCGCGACCGCCGTGGCGTCGGCGGTGGCGAGCATCCGGCGCCGCAGGGCGTCGCGCGCGAGGTGCCGCGGGAGCGGGCCCGTGACGGCGGCGCGCTCGTCCCGCGCGGCGCCCGCGCCGTCGAGGA
>DASVRH010000424.1:0-11557 GCA_036388715.1 Solirubrobacteraceae bacterium
AGCAACGCCAACCTGATGCAGTTCCTCTTCGGCTCGCTGACCACCACGTCGCGGCAGGACCTGACGATCATCGCGATCCTCGGCGTCGCCGTGCTGGTCGCGATCCTCGGTGCCGACGCCGCGAACTTCGACGCGGCCTACGGGTTCATGGCCGCCGCGTCGGCGCTCGCCGCAGTGGCCGCCTTCGCCATCGGCCCGGTCCCCACCCCCCACCCCGGTCACCTACGGATCATGTCTCGGAGGAGCTCCTCATGAACGCCACCGTCGCCCCCCACGTCACCGGCTTCGGGGGCGTTGCCCACGGCGGCTACCTGTCGTCGCTCGCGCTGCGCGCGATGGCCGCCGCCGTCGACGACCCCGGCCGCCCGGCGCGCTCGCTGACGATGCACCTGCTCGCGCCGATCAGGCCCGGCGACGTCGAGCTCGACCCGCGCGTCGAGCGGAAGGGGGGCACGATGTCCGGCGCGTCGGTCCGGCTGACGCAGGACGGCGCGACGGCCGGGATCGCGCTCGCGCAGTTCGGCGCGGCGCGCGACTCCGAGCATCTCCACCGGGACACGACGATGCCGGACGTCGAGGAGCCCGAGGCGCTGGCGCCGCTGCTCGACCTGCCGGTCCCCGAGTCCGAGATGCAGGTCGAGCACCGGCCGGCGGCGGGGACGCTCCCGCTCGCCGGGGCGGAGGAGGCGGAGCTGGTCTCGTGGATGCGCACCGCGGCTCACCGCCCGCCGGACGTCTATGACGCCGCCTACCTCGCCGACGCGCTCGCGCCCGCGCTGTACGCGGTGCTGGCGAGCTACGTCGCGATGCCAAGCACGGAGATCGCGCTGCACTTCGCGCCGCGGCCGCGCACGGAGAGCGAGTGGGTCCTGGCGCGCGTGCGCAACCGCTTCGCGGCGGAGGGCTACGCGCTCGAGGACGGCGAGCTGTGGACGCGGGAGGGCGAGCTGCTGCTGCGCAGCCGGCAGCTGCGCAGGGTGCTGGCCTAGCGCCCGAGCTGCGACAGCTCGTTGCGGCGCAGCGCCATCCGCGCCAGCAGGGCCGACTCCCGCGCCTGCCCGACGTGGTCGCGGCGGCCCTGGCGGCGGTGGAACGCCAGCTCGGCGGCCACCTGCTGGAGGTCGGCCATCGCGCGCTTGGCCTGGCGCCCGCCCCGCGCGGCCGCGAGCTTGCGCGCCCGCCTTCGCGCCCGCAGCGACGACAGCGACGCCACCTCGCCCTCGGGCAGCAGCCCGCGCAGCTCCGTCGCGATGAGCTTCGCCTCGCGCCGCAGCCCGATGGCGATCACCCCCCACAGGGCGAGGAAGACCGGGACCATGATGAGCACGTAGACGCCGAGGAAGAGCCCGGCGCCCGCCGACGTGTTCCACAGCGAGTGCAGCGCCATGGCCACGGCGAGGCCGGCGAGCGGCGCGACGAACCGCACCCCGCGCGACTTCGACGCCACCGCGATCCCGAGGCCGATCCCCGTCATCGCCGTGAACACGGGATGGGCGAACGGCGACATCACGCCGCGCACGACGAACGTGACCACCGCGCCGACGATCCCCTCCTCGGCCGCCCCGCGCCCGTAGTAGAGGATGTTCTCGGTCATCGCGAAGCCGAGCCCGACGAGCGCCGCGTAGACGATCCCGTCGATCAGGCCGTTGAACTCGTCGCGCTTCCACCAGAAGATCCCGAACAGCACCGCGCCCTTGGCCAGCTCCTCGACGACGGGCGCCGAGAACGAGGCGCCGTAGACCTCGGCCGCCTCGGTCCCCAGCTCGTCGGCGACGATGACCTCGCCGATCGTGTTCAGCAGGATCGCGACGAAGCACGCGATCGTCGCGCCCCAGCAGAAGGTCAGGACGATCATCCGCAGCGGCTCGGGCTCGAAGCGGTCGATCCACAGCACGATCGCCAGGTAGACCGGGACCGGCAGGATGGCCAGGCAGAGCGCCAGCGCGAAGGCCACGCCGCCCGTCTCCAGGCCGGCGATCGCGAGGACGATCAGACCCGTCGTGAGCATCGTTATGCCGAGGGCGGTCGCCAGGGCGCCGCGGAAGATCCGAGCGAGCATGCCCGACCATCTTGGCAGTGGCGACGTAGAATCGGCTTCGTGCCGACCGCGAACGACAGCCCGCTCAGCGCGCACGCGGCCACCCCCGCCGAGCTCAAGGAGCGCCTGCTCGCCGAGAGCCGCGGCGACCCGTTCATCGTCTGGCGCCGCGACTCCGGCGGCCAGCAGATCTTCCCGCTGCACCCGGGCCTGCGGCGCGTGACGATCGGCCGCGGCCCGTCGAACGACGTGACGCTGGGATGGGACACCGAGGTCAGCCGCGTCCACGCCGAGCTCGAGCGCCTCGCCGGCGAGTGGACGGTCGTCGACGACGGGCTCTCCCGCAACGGCACCTGGGTCAACGGCGACCGCATCACCGGCCGCCAGCGGCTGCGCGACGGCGACGTCCTCCAGGTCGGCCGGACGCTCTTCGCCTACCGCGTCCCCGCGCCCGAGGACTCCCGCCCGACGCAGGCCGCCGGCCGCTCGCCGGCGCCGACGCTCACCCCGGCCCAGCGCCGCGTGCTCGACGCCCTGTGCCGGCCCTACAAGGAGTCCGAGTTCGCGACGCCGGCGACGAACCAGGCGATCGCCGAGGAGCTCTTCCTCTCCACCGACGCGGTCAAGGCGCACCTGCGCGCGCTGTTCGCCGCGTTCGGGCTCGAGGACCTGCCGCAGAACCAGAAGCGCGCGGCGCTCGCCATGCGGGCGATGCAGCTTGGCATCGTGCGCTAGACCGGCGTAGAGTCGGCAGATGAGCCCCCTCCGGGTCGTCTTGGCCGCCGCCGTCCTGTCCGCGCTGCTCGCGGGCACCGCCGTGGCCCACCAGTCGCAGCTGTCCTCCACCGTGGAGTACGCGAACAGCGCGCAGAAGGCGGGCTCGGCCCGCAACATGAAGCTCGTCGGCCACGCCGACCTGGGGATGCGCGGCTACAACGCCGACGTCTGGGTCCACAAGCAGTACGCGTACGTCGGCAGCTGGGGCTTCGGCGACTGGGCGTCCGGCGGCGAGGAGCGCTTCTGCCCCGAGCCCGCCAAGTCCGGCATCGCGGTCATCGACACGCGCGACCCCGCCAACCCGCGCCAGGTGGCGAAGCTGCAGCAGCCCGCGGGTACCTCGGTCGAGGACGTCGTCGTCTACACCGCGAAGTACGGGGCCCGCGCCGGCCGCGACATCGCCGTCGGGGGCATCCAGGTGTGCGGCGGCTCTCGCTACGACGCCGCGATCTTCCGCGGCCTGATCGCGTGGGACGTCACCAACCCGGCGCGACCGGTCGAGCTGGGCCGCCGCGACACCGGGTGCTGCACCCGCGGGCTGCACGAGCTGGAGGTCCAGCACCGCGCCGACCTGCGTAAGACCTTCGTGTACGCGTCGGTGCCGACGTCCGAGTACCCCGACGCGGCGTCGCCGACCGGCCGCCGCGACCAGCGCGGGCGCGGCGACTTCCGCCTCATCGACGTCACCGACCCGGCCGCGCCGGTGGAGACCGCGAACTGGGGCGTCGTGAGCAACCCCGTCGCAGGGCTGCCCGCGGCCGGCATCGGCTGCGATGCGGACGCGATCTACGGCCACAGCGCCGAGCCGTCGGCCGACGGCAAGCGCGTCTTCGTCGCGCACTGGGACAGCGGGTTCATCGACCTCGACGTCACCGATCCCTCGCGGCCGGTCTACCGCGGCCGGACCGCGTACGCGGGCAACGCCGACGGGGACGGCCACTCGTCGCAGTGGGACGAGGCGCGCTCGCTGCTCTTCACCGCCGACGAGGACTTCTGCAAGACGAGCGGCTCGAAGACGGAGAAGGGCTGGGGCTACCTGCGCGTGTACCGGCCGGGCTCGGCCGGGGGCTTCGCCCAGATCGGCACGTACCGGACGCCGAACGCCACCGGCACGAACGACCCGGGCGCCGGCGACTTCACCATCCACAACCCGCTGCTCGAGGGCACCGACCTCTACGTCTCGTGGTACTCGGACGGCATCCGCGTCCTCGACACGCGCAACCCGGGGGCGATCACGGAGGTCGCGAACTTCGTCCCGCCCGCGGCCAACAACCCGGTCCAGCCGTCCCAGCGCGGCACGCTGACGAACACGACCCAGGTCTGGGGCGTCGCCTACGACAGGGCGCGCGGCCTCGTGTTCGGCAGCGACATGAACTCCGGGCTGTGGATCGTGAAGCGGACTTAGGTCGTCAACAGCCCGCCGTCGACGGGCAGCAGCACGCCCGTCACGTAGGACGACGCGTCGCTGGCGAGGAAGATCGCCGCGGCCACGAGCTCGTGCGCCTCGCCCTTTCGCGCCATAGGGACGCGGAACATCATCTGCTCGAGATAGCCCTCGGGGTACTGGTCGGTCATCTCGGACTCGAAGAAGCCCGGGGCCAGCGCGTTGACGCGGATGTTCTTGCGCCCCGTCCACTGCTGGGCGAGGTCGCGCGTCAGCCCGATGATCGCGGCCTTCGACGCCGCGTAGGCGGCCTGCGGGAGGAAGGCGGTGGTCGACCCGAGGACGCTGCCGATGTTGACGATGCTCCCGCCGCCGGTCTTGCCCATCGCCCGCCCGCACGCCTGCGCCATCCAGTACGAGCCGTTGAGGTTGATGTCGATCACCTTGCGGAACTCGTCGGGCGCCTCGCGCGTCGCGGGCGCGGCCGTGCCGATCCCCGCGTTGTTGATCAGCACGTCGACCTTGCCGAGCTCGGCGACGGCCTGCTCGACGAACCGGTTGCAGTCCTCCGGATCGCTGACGTCGGCCTGCACGGCGACGCAGCGGCGGCCCATCGCCTCGACGCTCTCCTTGGTCTGCTCGAGCTTCTCGACACGCCGCGCACAGATGGCGACGTCGGCGCCGGCCTCGGCGAACCCGGTCGCGAACGCGACGCCCAGGCCGGACGACGCCCCGGTGATGACGGCGGCCTTGCCTGCGAGCGAGAACGAGTCGAGGAGGGTCATGGGGCGCGACCCTACTTCGCGGCCTACTGGTGCTGCGCGGCGGTGAGCATGAGCCCGCCGTCGACCACGTACGACGCGCCCGTGACGTAGGAGGAGTCCGGCCCGCAGAGCCACGCGATGAGCGCGGCGACCTCCTCCGCCTCGCCCGCGCGGCCGACCGGGATGCCGTCGCTCGGCTCGGGCTCCTGGTCCTCCTGACCCGTCATGCGCGTGGCGATCTGGCCGGGGGCGACCGCGTTGACGGTGATGCCGTGCCCGGCCAGCTCGAGCGCCATGACCTTGGTCAGCCCGCCGAGGCCGTGCTTGGACGCCGTGTACGGCCCGCTGCCCTCGAGCGGGATGTGCTCGTGGACGGAGGTGACGTTGACGATCCGCCCGCCGCGGCCCTCCTCGACCCAGCGCTTGGCCGCGACCTGCGCGCAGAGGAACGCCCCGGTGAGGTTGACGTCGATGACGCCCTGCCACTCGGCCAGCTCCATCTCGAGGATCGGCTTCCCGGTGCCGTAGCCCGCGTTGTTGACGAGGGCGTCCAGGCCGCCGAGCTTCTCCGTCAGCTCGGCGATCGCCTGCGGGCCGCCGGCGAGGTCGTGCAGGTCGAGGTGGAGGGCCTCGAGCCTGCCGATCTCGGAGCGCAGGCTGTCGACCCGGTCCTCGTCGCGGTGCCACGTGATGCCGACGTCGAAGCCGGCGTTCGCGAGGGCGACGGCGGTCGCGCGGCCGATGCCGCTGTTGCCTCCTGTCACGATGGCGGCGGGCATGGACCACGCGCTACCCGTCGCTCGTCACTACGACTCCCTCGACGAGCTCTACCGCCGCGTGTGGGGCGAGCACGTCCATCACGGGCTGTGGGAGAGCGGATCCGAGACGCCGCAGGAGGCCGCTCTGGGGCTCGCGCGGCGGGTCGCCGACGAGGCGCGGATCGCGCGCGGAGACGCGGTCGTCGACGTCGGCTGCGGCTACGGCGCGACGGCGAGGCTGCTCGCGCGGGAGCGGGGCGCGGAGGTCACGGGCCTGACGCTCTCGGCGGCCCAGGCCGGCGCCGTGGCGGACGTGGAGGGTGTGACGCTTCTCGTCCGCGACTGGCTCGACAACGGGCTTCCCTCCGCCGCGTTCGACGCCGCGATCGCCATCGAGTCGATCTCGCACATGCCCGACAAGCCGCGGGTCTTCGGCGAGCTCGCGCGGGTCGTGAGGCCGGGCGGGCGCGTGGTGCTCGTCGACTGGCTCGCCCGCGAGCGCACGCGCGCGGCCGAGCGCCGCCTGCTGCTCGACCCGATCTGCCGTGAGGGACGGCTGCCGCGGCTGCATCCGGCCAGCGACTACGAGGCGTTCCTGCGCGAGGCGGGGCTGACGGTGACCGGCTTCGACGACCTGACGCGGCGGGCGGTGAGGACCTGGGCCGTCGTGGCGCGCCGCCTGCCGCTCGTCCTCCTGCGCGACCCGCGCCTCGTCGCGCGCGCCTGGCCCGAGCGCGAGTTCCTGCCGTCGCTGGCCCGGATCCCGCTCGCGGAGCGCATCGGCGCGATGCGCCTCTGCCTCTTCGTCGCTCAGCGCGACGAGCGCCTGCGGTAGTACGCCCGCGCCTTCGTGCGCCCGCCGCAGACGCGCATCGAGCACCACCGCGCCGAGCCCGTCGGCGAGCGGTCGTAGAACGCCCAGCCGCACACGTCGCGCGGGCACGCCTTCAACCGGTCGAACGTCCCGTCCGCGCGGGCGCGGAAGGCCGCCGAGAGGATCGTCCCGAGCGCCGCGTCGAGCCCGTCGGCCTCGGCCAGCAGCACGCCGCCCTCGAACCAGGGCCGCAGCCGGGCGCGCGCGGCGGCCGCGTCGAGGATCGCGAACGCCTCGCTCGCCGGCTCCCCGCTCCCGTTGGCCAGCAGCACGTCGCGCAGCGCCTCCCGCACCTCGCGCGCGTCCCGCAGCCCGTCCGGCGTCACCCGCACGTGCAGGCCGGGCCCCCGCGGCGGCGGAGGTGGGGACAGACCCCTTTTGGTGAGCCAGGCCGTGAGGTCGTCCGGGTCGTCGAGCAGGTCGGGGCCGTGCTCGCGGTCGACCGTGTTCACGAAGGCCTGCACCAGAGCGAGCCGGCCGGGGGCCGGCGGACGGTCTCCGGGCTGGACGCTCCCCGTGAGAAGGGCCTCGCGCTCCACGGCGACGTACGGTAGCGTTCTTACCGCCAAAGTGCAGAAGCCGGTGAGAGACAACCAGCCCGAGCAGCCGAGCCTCTCGCGCCTCGAGATCCTCGGCGCGTGGCTGCGCGTCTGGACGCCGCCGCGCGACGTCGACGTTCCGCCGATCCCGTGGCGCAAGGTCGCGATGGGCGCCGGCGTGCTCGTGTTGCTCGGCGTCTTCGTCGCGCTGGTGATCGCGCCCGCCGTCGACGAGGAGAAGGACCGCAGCGCGGCCGAGCGCCAGCGGACCGAGGACCGCGAGCGCGACGCGCGCATCGCCGCCCAGCGGCGCGAGCAGCGCGCGGTCACGGGCCGCCTGACGTCGCTCGCGCAGGTCGAGGAGGCGATCGGCGCCGACGCGGCGCGGCGCTTCGACGCCGACGGCCGCCCCGCCGACTGCGAGCCCTTCCCCGGGCTCGAGCCCAGCCCCGAGGGCGTCCTCTACGACTGCCACGTCGTCATCCGCGAGCTGGTGAGCGCCGGCGAGCAGGAGGGCGCGCGGGGCTCGCTGACGATTCCCTACCGCGCGCGCTACGACGACGAGCGCGGGCGCTACGCGTTCTGCAAGGTCAACCCGCGCCCGGGCGAGCAGGCGATCCGCGGGCCCGACGACGTCGTGCTGCTGCCGAAGCCCTGCCGGGCCGTCTAGGCCGCGGGCGGGGCCCCGCCGCCCACGCCGCCGCCGCTGATCGCCTTCAGCGCCGCGACGTCCTGGGCCATCGCGTCGACCTCGGCGTCGAGCTCGGCCAGCGCGGTCGGGTCGCCCTCGGCGATCGTCTCCGCCGCGGCGCGCGCCTCGCGCACCCGCTCGGCGAGCTGGTCGAGGTGGGCGAGGAGGTCGGATGCGGAGGCGCTCACGGGCTTGGGTGCTCCAATGGGTTGGGAGGAGGCGCAGAGTCCACCGGGGTTCTCCGACCTGGACGGTAGGATATGTCCCGTGATCTTCACGACCAAGGCAGAGTACGGCGTGCGCCTGCTCGTCGAGCTCGGCAAGGGCGACCCCTCGGTGCCCGTCTCGCTGAAGGCGATCGCCGAGGCCGAGGGACTTCCCCTCGCCTACATGGAGCGCATCGTCGCGCTGCTCAAGAAGGCCGGCCTCGTCGAGTCCACGCGCGGCGCGCACGGCGGCTACCGGCTCGCGCGCCGGGCGGAGGAGATCCGCATGGACGAGGCCGTCCTCGCCCTCGAGGGCGCCGTCGCCCCGATGGAGTGCTTCGTCGACGACCGCACCCCGGACGCCGGCAAGGTCCTCTGCTCCCACCACGACACCGGCGAGCTCTGCGCGACCAAGCTCCTGTGGATGCGCGTGCAGGGCGGCGTCGTCGAGGCGCTCCAGCGCACGACGCTCGCCGAGCTCGTCGCCTTCTCCTCACGCGAACCCAACCTGATCCAGATCGGAACGCATGCCTGACCTCGAGATCCGCAACCTCCACGCCCGCGCCGGCGACAAGGAGATCCTGAAGGGGATCGACCTCGTCGTGCGCGAGGGCGAGACGCACGCTCTGATGGGCCCGAACGGCTCCGGCAAGTCGACGCTCGCGAACGTCGTCATGGGCCACCCGAGCCTCGAGGTCACCGACGGCCAGATCCTGTTCGGCGGCGAGGACGTCACCGAGGCCGATCCGGACGAGCGCGCCCGCCTCGGCCTCTTCATGGCCTTCCAGTACCCCGTCGCCGTCCCCGGCGTGACCGTCACGAAGTACCTGCGGATGGTCATGAACGCGCACCGCGAGGAGCGCGGGGAGGAGCCGATCAGCCTCAAGGACTTCCGCAGGACCGTGGAAGAGGCGATGCAGCTGACGAACATCCCGAAGCAGTTCGCCTCGCGCTACCTCAACGAGGGCTTCAGCGGCGGCGAGAAGAAGCGGATGGAGATGCTCCAGCTCGCGCTCCAGAAGCCGGCGATGGCCGTCCTCGACGAGACCGACTCGGGCCTCGACATCGACGCGCTGAACGTCGTCGCCGCCGCGGTCAACGCCGTCAAGGCGGAGACGGGCATGGGCGTCCTGATCATCACCCACTACCAGCGGATCCTCCACCACATCCAGCCCGACCGGGTCTCGATCGTGTTCGACGGCAAGATCGCCACCGAGGGCGGGCCGGAGCTGGTCGAGCAGCTCGAGCGCGAGGGCTACGCGAAGATCCGCGAGGCGTTCGCCCCGGCGAGCGCGTAGGGCCGCCCGCTCGTGGCCACCTTCGCCTCAGCGTCGGTCGCGGCGGACTTCCCCGTCCTCGAGCGGGAGGGGCTCGTCTACCTCGACAGCGCGGCGACATCGCAGAAGCCGCGCCAGGTCATCGACGCGATGGCGGAGTTCGCCGCGCACCACAACGCCTCCGTGCACCGCGGCGTCTACCCGCTGGCCGTCGAGGCCACGGAGCGCTACGAGGCCGGGCGCGACAAGGCCGCGCGGCTGGTCGGCGCCTCGCCCCGCTCCACCGTCTTCACCGGCAACGCGACGCAGGCGATCAACCTCGTCGCGCAGGCGTGGGGGAGGGCGAACCTCCAGCCCGGCGACCGCGTCGTCGTCACCGAGATGGAGCACCACTCGGTCATCGTGCCGTGGCACATGATCTGCCGCGAGCGCGGGGCTGAGCTCGACGTCGTCGGCGTCGACGACGACGGCCGGCTGCGGATGGAAGAGCTCGACGCCGCGCTTGCGCGCGGGCCGAAGATGGTGGCCGTCGTCCACGTCTCGAACGTCCTGGGCACGATCAACCCGGTCGAGGAGATCGCGCGCCGCGCCCACGCCGCCGGCGCGCTCGTGCTCGTCGACGGCTCGCAGGCGGTGCCGCAGATCGCGGTCGACGTCGAGGCGATCGACGCGGACTTCTACGCGTGGACGGGCCACAAGGCGTACGGGCCGACGGGCATCGGGATCCTCCACGGCAAGCGCGAGCTGCTCGAGGCGATGCCGCCGTTCATCGGCGGCGGCCACATGATCGCCTCGGTCTCGTTCGAGGAGATCCGCTTCGCCGAGCCGCCCGCGAAGTTCGAGGCGGGGACGTCGCCGATCGTCGAGGGGGTCGGCCTCGCCGCCGCGATCGACTGGATGCAGGCCCTCGGGATGGACGCCATCCGCGAGCACGAGCGCGACCTCGTCGGCTACGCGCTCGACCGCCTCGGCGACGTCCGCGGCCTGAAGCTGCACGGCCCGCTCGACCCCGACGCCCGCGGCGCCGTCGTCTCGTTCGAGCTCGACTACGCGCACCCGCACGACATCGCGGAGATCATCGGCCGCTCGGGCGTGTGCGTCCGCGCCGGCCACCACTGCGCGCAGCCGCTGATGAAGCGCCTCGGCGTCGGCGCCACCACGCGCGCGTCGTTCGCCGCGCACAACACCCGCGAGGACGTCGACCGCCTGGTCGACGCGCTCGCCGAGGTGGAGAGGATCTTCGGCTAGTGGACGACCTCTACCGCGAGCAGATCCTCGATCACTACAAGCGGCCGCGGAACTTCGGCGAGCTCGAGACCGCCGACCTCGAGTTCGAGGACAACAACCCGCTCTGCGGCGACGAGCTGAAGGTCCAGCTCATCGTCGACGACGAACAGCGGGTGACCGACCTGCGCTTCAGCGGCCACGGCTGCGCCATCTCGCAGGCCTCCGCCTCGCTGGCCTCCGAGGAGGTCAAGGGGATGAAGGTCGACGACGTGCTGCGCCTCGACCGCGACTTCGTCCTCGACCTGCTCGGCATCGACGTCTCGGCCACGCGGATGAAGTGCGCGCTGCTCAGCCTCAAGGTGCTCAAGAGCGCGGCGCTCGGCGGCGCCGTGGACTGGGAGGCGGAAACCCCGCCCAGCGAAGCAGAAGCGCGTTAGTGTGCGAGCGGAGACGGAATGTCGCCGCGCACCCGAAGCCCTCTGACCCTGCTCGCGCTCGCCGCGGCAGCGCTGTGCGCGACCGCCGCCCTGCCCGCCGCCGCGAGTGCCGAGAACTTCGGCGACGTCGTCATCAACGAGTTCCGCACGCATGGTCCCGGCGGCGCGGCGGACGAGTTCATCGAGCTCAAGAACACCACGAACGCCCCGATCAACCTCCGGCCGTCGGGCTCCAACCGCATGTGGGTGGTGGAGTACTGGGTCCCGTCGCTCAGCGACTGGCGCTACTTCTTCTTCGACGCCAACCGGACCATCCCGGCGAGGGGCCGGCTGCTGCTGGTCAACAAGACGACCGCAGGCGGCGGCTACTCGCTCGACGCCTATCGCGCCGGCGACCTCGTCTACAACCCGGCGGCGACGGGCCAGCCGGACATCCCGACCACGAGCGGCGTCAGGTTGTGGTCGGACGTGATCTATGACGCCAACATGAGCCTGACCTGGGACGCCAGTTCGCTGAACGTGGACGAGGTTGGCGCGCCACCCCACGGAACCGACCAGGCCACGCAGTACTCCTACGTGCGCAAG
>DASVRH010000425.1:0-6680 GCA_036388715.1 Solirubrobacteraceae bacterium
GGCGGCGTCATCTTCCTGGTCGCCCTGGCGATGCCGAACGGCATGGGCATGGGCGACGCCAAGCTGCTGTTCGTCATGGGCCTGTACCTCGGCGCCGCCGTGGCTCCGGCGGCCTTCATCGCGCTCGTCTCGGGGACCGTCGTGGGCCTCGCCATCGTCGGCCGCCTGGGCGTCCAGGCCGGGCGCAAGACGGCCGTGCCGTTCGGGGTCTTCCTCGCCCTCGGGGCGGTCGCCGCGATCTTCGTGGGCGACCCGATGCTCGACTGGTACCTGACGCGCGTCTAGTCGGCGTCCCCGACGCTCAAGATCGCCGACAAGCATCCGACCTTCAGGGCACCGTGCCTCGTTCCCCGAAGAACAAGCGCTCCATCGTGGGCCTCGACATCGAGCCCGGCGCCGTCGCCGCCGCCCAGGTCGACCACGGCGGCCCGCTCACCGTCGCCTTCGCCGCGACCGCTCCGCTGCCGCCGAACGTCGTCCGCGACGGCGAGGTCGCCGACGTGGAGGCGCTCGCCGCCGTCCTCAAGGACATGTTCAAGGAGCACAAGCTCGAGCGCCGCGTGCGCGTCGGCGTCGCCAACCAGCGCATCGTCGTGCGCACGCTCGACGTGCCGCCGGTCGAGGACCGCGCCGAGATCGAGGCCGCGGTCCGCTTCCTCGCCCAGGACGAGCTGCCCATGCCGCTCGAGGACGCGGTCATCGACTTCCACGCGCTCGGCATCGTCGAGACCGACGACGGCCCGCGCCAGCGCGTCGTCCTCGTCGCCGCCCGGCGCCAGATGATCGAGCAGGTCATCGCCGCCATCCGCGCCGCCGGCCTGAAGGCCGAGGGCATCGACCTCTCCGCCTTCGCGATGGTCCGCGCGCTCGGCGACGGCGACCCGGCTCCGACGCTCTTCCTGTCCATCGGCGGCCTGAGCAACCTCGCGATCGCCGAGGAGGGCACCGTGACCTTCACGCGCGTCTCCGGCAGCGGGCTGGAGGGCATGGCCGGCATCCTCGCCGAGCGCCGCCAGATCCCGGTCGAGGAGGCGCGCCGCCTGCTCGTCGCCGTCGGCGTCGAGGGCGAGATCGAGCCCGGCAACGAGGAGGAGGCGGGCATGGCCCGCTCCGTCCTGAGCGAGGGCGTCCGCCGCATCTCCCAGGAGGCCCGCGCCTCGCTGCACTTCCACGAGTCGGCCGCCGCCGGCGCCAAGCCCGTCGAGCGCGTCGTGCTCACGGGGGCGGTCGTCGGCATCCCCGGCTTCGTCGACGCGCTGGCCGACGAGCTCGGCCTGCCCGTCGTCCCCGGCATCGTCCCCGGCGGGCTCAACGACGCCCACGGCGCGCGGTTCGCCGTCGCCGCCGGCCTGGCCGTCGAGGAGGCGCAGGCAGCATGAAGGCCGTCAACCTCATCCCGGCCGACCTTCGTCGCCACACCGGCACCGCCGGCGCGACCGGCCCCGCCGTCTACGTCCTGCTCGGCGCCCTGACCGTCGCCGTCATCCTCGTCGCCGCGTGGGCCGTCGTCGGCCGCTCGGTCAAGCAGACCGAGAACGACCTGGCCAAGGTCCGCGCCGAGGCGACCGCCGCCGAGGCGCGCGCCGGGCAGCTCAAGCCGTACGCGCAGTTCCGCGAGATGCGCGTCAAGCGCGTCGAGACGGTCACCAGCCTCTCCCGCAGCCGCTTCAACTGGCCGTTCGCGCTCCGCGAGGTCTCGCGCGTCCTGCCGCAGGACGCCTGGCTCGTCGGCCTCACCGGCACCGTCGCCCCGGGCGTGCAGCTCGAGGACGCCACCGGCGGCTCGGCCACGGCGCTGCGCAACCAGCTCGCCTCGCCCGCGCTCGAGCTCGCCGGCTGCTCCGACAGTCAGGAGGCGGTCGCGAAGTACCTCGCCCGCCTGCGCAGCATCCAGGGCGTCACCCGCGTCTCGCTCGCCCAGAGCGAGAAGCTCGACGTCGCCGTGAACTCGAACAGCGGCGCCGGCGGCGGCAGCGGCGGCACGGACTGCCGTCAGGGCAACCGCCGGATCCCGAAGTTCGAGCTCGTCATCTTCTTCGAGGGCTCGACCGCGACGGCCAGCAGCACCACGAGCGGCTCGCCCGCGCCGTCGTCCTCGTCGTCGTCGTCGTCGTCCTCGTCCTCGTCCTCCTCGTCCTCGAACGGGGGCTCGAAGTGACCCAGCGTGATCGCATCGTCCTCTCCGTCATCGGCGTCGCCGCCCTGATCGCGGGCTTCTGGATGCTCGCCCTCAAGCCCAAGCGCGAGGAGGTGGCCGAGCTGAAGAAGCAGGTGTCCGCCGAGACGCAGCGCCGCGACGAGGCCCTCGTCCGCGTCCGCGCCGGCGAGGAGGCCCGCCGCAGCTTCGCCGAGGACTACGCCACCGTCGCGCGGCTGGGCAAGGCCGTGCCGGTCGGCGACCAGACGCCGTCGCTGCTCTACCAGCTCGAGACGGTCGCCCGCGCCCAGAACGTCGACTTCCGCTCGATGAAGGTCCGCACCAGCGGCGTCTCGGCGCCGTCGACCCCGGCGCCGTCGTCCGCCGACGCCACGCAGGCCGCGGCCGCCGTCGCGCCTCCCGGCTCGGCCGTCGGCTCCGCGGGCTTCCCGACGATGCCGTTCACCTTCCGCTTCGAGGGCGACTTCTTCCGCATGGAGCGCCTGTTCAGCGCCATCGAGCGCTTCACGGGCACGATCCCGAGCGGCGAGGACGTCGACGTCCGCGGCCGCCTGATCACCGTCGACGGCTTCTCGCTCGTCGAGAGCCGCATCCACGGCTTCCCGCGCGTCAACGCGGCGGTCGCCGCGACCGCCTACGTGCTGCCGCCCGGCGAGGGCGCCACGGCCGGGGCGAGCGCGTCGTCGCCCGCCGGCGCCGGCTCGTCCTCGTCCTCGGGCGAGACCGCCTCGTCGCAGCCGTCCAAGCCCGTCACCGCCACCGCCACCGCAGGAGTCACCCCGTGAGCTTCGTCCGCAACCTGCTCGCCGACCTCGTCGCCAAGCGGCTGTGGCCGGTCGCGCTCGTGCTCGCGCTCGCGCTCGTCGCGGTCCCGGTCCTGCTCGCGCAGGGCGTGGGCGAGGACGTTCCCGAGAGCGTCCCCGTCGCGCAGGAGAACGAGATCGGCCAGAGCGTCGTGACGCCCGCGGCCGACGCCCCGCGCCGCGGCGCGAACCCGACGGGCCGCAACCCGTTCAGCCAGAAGGACGTCGCGCCGGCCCAGCCGAAGCCCGACGGCCAGGGCGACGGCTCGAACAGCGACGACGCCGGCGACGGCGGCAGCGTGAGCGACGGCGCCGACGTCACCGGCGGCCTGCCCGCGCTCGACGACGTCGACGTGATCCCGGTCGGCGGCGCCGACGGCGTCGCGACCCCGAAGCCCGACGCCCGCGAGAGCTACCGCGTCGACCTGCGCTTCGGCCAGGACGGCCGGCTCGAGAAGCGCAACGACGTCGCGCGCCTCTCGCCGCTGCCCTCCGCCGACGATCCCTTCTTCGTCTTCATGGGCGTGCTCGCCGACGGCAAGACCGCGCTCTTCCTCGTCTCCTCGGACGCCGACGCCACGGGCGACGGCACCTGCAAGCCCTCGCCGGAGAGCTGCGAGCGCATCGAGATGCAGGCCGGCCAGACCGAGTTCTTCGACGTGACCACGCCGGACGGCGCGACCGTGCAGTACCAGCTCGACCTCGTGCGGGTGGCGCGCGTGCGCTCCACCAGCCCGGCGGTCGCCGCGAACGCCCGCTCGCGTGAGTCGGCCGACGGCCGCGAGGTGCTGCGCACGGCGATCGACACCGAGCAGGTCGACGTCGACGGCATCGCCTACAGCCGCGACCTGGGCGTGCTCGTCCCGAGCGCGCAGCCGGGCAACGGCGACGGCGACACGCTGTTCGGCGGCTTCCGCACCGACCTGCGCTTCGGCCACCCCGGCGCGCTGGTCAACCGCTTCAACATCGCGCGGCTCACGCCGCTGCCCTCGACCGAGGATCCGTCCTTCCTCTTCCTGGGCGTGATGGGCGGCGACGACGACCGCAAGGCGCTCTTCCTCAACCCGACGCAGGCCGCCGCCAGCGGCGACGCCGTCTGCAACCCGGCGCCGGAGGAGTGCACGCGGATCGAGCTGCGCGAGGGCGAGAGCGGCCTGTTCGACGTCCCGACGATCGACGGCCAGAGCGCCGAGTACCAGCTCGACGTGGCGGCGATCACCGAGGTCGAGGCGGCGACGCCCGACGAGGCCCGCGCCCTGCGCGAGCGCGAGTCGCCGGCCGGCCGCCTGATCCTGCGCCGCCTCATCGACGAGGTGGGCGGCCTGGTGTCCGACCTGAACTACGCGTCCGACCGCGGCCGGCTCGTCGAGGTCTCCGACGGCGTGGTCGCGGCCCGGGAGACGGCCTCGAAGTAGCCTTGGGCCCCTCTGATGGGGCTCAAGCTCACAACCGCAGGCGAGTCGCACGGGCCGGGCCTGACCTGCGTGGTCGAGGGCCTGCCCGCGGGGCTGGCGCTCGACCGCGAGTCGATCGACCGCGACATGGCGCGCCGCCAGCTCGGCCACGGGCGCGGCGGGCGGATGAAGATCGAGTCCGACCACGCGGTCGTGACGGCGGGGGTGCGCCACGGCGTGACGCTCGGCGGCCCGGTGTCGCTGACGGTGCCGAACGCCGACTACGCCAACTGGGAGGAGCGGATGAACCCGTGGCCGGTCAACGGCGCGGTGGAGGAGGTCCACCTCCCGCGCCCCGGCCACGCGGACCTCGTCGGCACCTGGAAGTACCGCACCACCGACGTGCGCAACATCCTCGAGCGCGCGAGCGCCCGCGAGACGGCGGCGCGGGTGGCCGGCGGCGCGCTGGCCAAGGCGTATCTGCGCGCCCTGGGCGTGGAGGTCGTCTCGCACGTCGTGCAGATCGGCCCGGTGCACGCCTCCGTCCCCGAGCCGCTCGAGCTCGCCGCGTTCGCCGGCGTCGACGACGACCCGGTCCGCTGCCTGGACCCCGAGGCGTCGGCGGCGATGGTCGAGCACATCAACGTGCAGCGCAAGCGCAACGAGTCGATCGGCGGCGTCTTCGAGGTGCGCGCCCACGGCGTCGTCCCCGGCATCGGGTCGCACGTCTCGTGGGAGGAGCGGCTCGACGGGCGCCTCGCGATGGCGCTGGCCTCGATCCAGTCGTGCAAGGGCGTCGGGCTGGGGGAGGGGTTCGAGCTGGCCGGCAAGCCGGGCTCGCAGGCCCACGACGAGATCTTCCACTCCGACGAGCGCGGCTTCTTCCGCGAGACGAACCACAGCGGCGGCCTCGAGGGCGGGATGACGACCGGCGAGCCCGTCGTCTGCCGCGCGGCCCTCAAGCCGCTGCCGACGCTGACCAAGCCGCTGCGGTCGGTCGACATCGAGACGCTCGAGCCCGCGCAGGCGCTGCGCGAGCGCACCGACAACTGCGTCGTGCCCGCGGGCGCCGTCGTCGGCGAGGCGATGGTCGCGGTCGTGCTGGCCGGCGCCTACCGCGACAAGTTCGGCGGCGACCACATCGACGACGTGCGCGAGGCGCTCGAGCGGTACACGGAGCGGATCGGGTGGCGTCGCGCCCCCGCGGCCTCCGCCCCTTGATCGTCCTCGTCGGCTTCATGGGCGCGGGCAAGTCGACCGCCGCCCGCGAGATCGCCGGGGGCCTCGGCCTCCGCGCCCTCGACGCCGACGAGCTGCTGGCCGAGCGCCTCGGCGTCCCGATCCCCGACTTCTTCGCCGCGCACGGCGAGGAGGAGTTCCGCCGCCGCGAGGAGGAGCTCGTGGTCGAGCTGCTGCGCGGCGAGGGAGAGGTGCTCGCGCTGGGCGGCGGCGCCGTGGAGTCGCCGCGCGTGCGCGAGGCCCTGGCCGGCCATCGCGTCGTGCTCCTCGACGTCGACGCGGACGCGGCGTGGGCGCGCTGCCGGACCTCCGACCGGCCGCTGGCGCGCGACCGCGAGGCCTTCTACGCCCTGCACGAGCGCCGCCGCCCGCTGTACGACGAGGTGGCCGACCTCGTCGTCCCCGCGGCCCGCGGCGCGGCGCTGCGCGCTCTGTCGGCCGTGCCCGAGGGCGCGCGGGCCGTCTGGGCGCGGACCGCCGGCGGCGAGTACCCGGTGATCGTGGGGCGAGGCGCGCGCGACCTCGACGCCGGCGCGCCCGGCCGCCCCTTCGTCGTGACCGACGACGGCGTGCCCGCGCGGTGGGCGCCCGAGCCCGACCACGTCCTCCCGCAGGGCGAGCGCAACAAGACGCTGGCCAGCGCCGAGCCGCTGTGGCGCGCGATGGCGCGGGCGGGCGTCACGCGCGCCGACCACGTCCGCGCGGTCGGCGGCGGCTGCGTGACCGACGTGGCCGGCTTCGTCGCCGCCACCTACCAGCGCGGGATCCCGGTCGTGCACGTCCCGACGACGCTGCTGGCCATGGTCGACGCGGCGATCGGCGGCAAGACCGGCGTCGATCTCCCGGAGGCGAAGAACTACGTCGGCGCCTACCACCAGCCGCACGCCGTGCTCGCCGACCCGGAGACGCTCTCCACGCTCCCGCCGGCGCACGTCGCGGAGGGCTACGCGGAGGTCGTCAAGACCGCGCTCATCGCCGGCGGCGCGCTGTGGGTGCGCGTCCAGGCGGGGGCGATCGCCGACGACGACGTCGTCTTCGCCTGCGCGCGGACGAAGGTCGCCGTCGTCGCGGCCGACGAGCGCGACG
>DASVRH010000426.1:0-8561 GCA_036388715.1 Solirubrobacteraceae bacterium
CCGTGGCGATCATCGCCGCAGGAACGGCCGTCCCGGAGTTCCGCCTCCGCGACGAGCTCGGGGAGTTCTTCACGCGCGAGAGCATGCTCGGGCAGACGACCGTCCTCGTCTTCTACCCGGCCGCGTTCAGCCCGGTCTGCACGGACCAGTTCCAGATCTACGACGAGGTCCTCGACGAGTTCGAGGCCCAGGGCGCGAAGCTCTACGGCGTCTCGTGCGACGCCTCCTACAGCCAGAAGGCCTTCCGCGAGAAGCTCGGCGTCTCGATCCCGCAGCTGTCGGACTTCGAGCCCAAGGGCGAGGCCTCGCGCGCGTTCGGCGCCTACTTCGAGAAGGCCGGCATCTCCAACCGCGCGCTCGTGATCGTCGATCCCGAGGGCGTCGTGCAGTGGAGCTGGGAGGGCGAGCACCCGGGCGTGCTCCCCGGCGCGAACCTCATCTTCGACGGTCTCGCCGCCCAGCCCGCCTAGCGCTTCAGCGCCTCGCGCAGCTCGCGGCGCAGCGCCGGCTCGCAGTCGCCGCTCTCGAGCTCCTCGAGCTGCTGCTCGGCGACCTCGCGGATGGTGACCACGTCGTAGTCGCCCTTGTCGTCGTCCGGGGTGAGCTCGGCCTCGTGCACCTTCGCGTCGGGCCGGTTGCGCGTGTCCTCGACGAGCTGCTCGGCCCGGGCGCGGAGCTTGCGCTCCTCGGCCGGCGGGGTGGGCGGGTCGCCGGGGCAGAGCAGCGCCAGCGTCACGTTGATCGGCAGGCGGCGCTCCTCTTCGTCCGAGATGGTCCCGTCGCCGCAGCCGGCCACCACGACGAGGAGCGCCGCGACGGCGAGGCGACGGGTCACGGCGCCGCGCAGATGATGTAGGCGACGGGCTCGCGCGGGCGCTCGGCGCCGTTGAAGAGCGTGACGCGCCAGGCCTGCGGCGGACCGCCGCCGACGGGGATCGACTCGACGACCTTGTCGTTGGTCAGCGGCGGGCCGGCGAAGCCTCCGCCGCCGCCCGTCGCGCGCTCGTTGCCCTCACAGCGGACGGTCACCGAGCGGATCTCGCCGGCCGGGACCTGCTCGCCGGAGACGTGGCGCTCGACGACGTTCGTCGCGCCCGCCTTGCCGGTCCGCCCGCGCGGCCCGCGCGGGATCTGGCCGCGGGCGAAGTCGATCCGCCGCAGCGAGCGGTTGACGACGTGCTTCGTGCTGACCGACGGCTCCTTCAGCTCGATCGCCCCGACGCTGTCCGGCGCGACGCTCTGCGCGTAGGCGATGCCGCTGAGCGCGACGCAGAGGGCGATGAAGGCGAGGATCGTGGCGGGGGAGGGGCGCATGACCACCACTTACCCGAATTTTTGTGTGACCGACTCCTGCCGGAAGTCGAAGATCCTCTCGAGGTCCCCGCGCACGAGCAGCCGGTGCGCGAGCTCGCCGAGCGGGCCGAAGCCGAGCGCGGAGCGGACCGTGTCGGTCATCACCGTGCCACCGGCGCCGTCGTCGCGCAGGTCGTGGGTGTGGTGCCAGAGCGCGTACGGGCCGCGGAGCTGGACGTCGACGAACCGGTGCGGCGGGTCCCACTCCTGGATCGTGGTGAGCCAGTTGACGGGGAAGCCGTGCAGCCCCAGGCGGTACTGGATGAGCGTCCCCCGCCGCATGACGATCGGCTCGGGCGTCACGACGCGGAAGCGGAGGGAAGGCGGGGTGATCGCGTTCAGGTTCTGAGCGTTGGCGAAAAACGGGAAGACCTCCGCCGGCGGGGCGGCCAGGCGCTGCGATCGCTCGAGGACGTGGACGCGCACCTACTGTGTACGCATCTCGGAGCTCACGAGCGCACCCGTCCCGGGACTGAGGCCCGACGACCACGTCCGCGGGCCGGACGGCGCCCCGCTGCTGGTCATGTACGCCGACTTCACCTGCCCGTACTGCGCGGTCGCCCACGAGCGGCTGAAGGACGCGCCGGTCCGCGTCGCCTTCCGCCACTTCGCCCTGAAGGCCAAGCACCCGCGCGCCGTCGCCCTCGCGCTCGCCGCCGAGGCGGCCGCCGCCCAGGGCGCGTTCTGGGCGTTCCACGACGCGCTCTACGCCGATCAGGGCCGCATCGACGACCCGCACCTGTGGGCGCGGGTGGAGGAGCTGGGTCTCGACGTCGCCCGCTTCGACCGCGACCGCCGCGCCGACGAGGCCGCCGAGCGGGTGCGGAGGGACACCCGAGAGGCCATGCGCGGCGGGGCGACCGCGACGCCGACCCTCGTCTCCGGCGCCGAGCTGCTCAGCGGCCCGCCGCCCGAGGAGTGGCTGGCCGCCCGGCTCGCGCCTCCGCCAGGCCGATGATGCGCGCCACCGACTCGGAGAGCGGATGGGCCAGCGCGAACGCGTGCCCGGCCGCGGCGATCATCTCGCGCCGCTCGTCGTCGGCCAGCAGGGCCGCCGCGGCGGAGGCGAGGTCCTCGACCGGGGCGTCGACGTAGTGCACGCCGGGCACGAACGGGCGCGGGTCCCAGATCGACTCGGACAGGACGCAGGCGCCGCACACCATCGCCGTGAGCAGGCGCATCCCCGACAGCTCTCCCGGATGGCGCCCGAGGTTGAGGACGATCTTCGTGCGGTTGAGCACCTCTGTGCGCTCGTCGCCCCAGAGTCCCTTCGGCCCCCACTGGCCCTCGGAGCGGACGTGGATCCCCTCCCTGCGCATCCGCTCCACGATGCGCCGGCGCCGCGGGACGTCCTGCGCGCCGAAGAACATGACGTCGATGTCCCGCTGCAGGCCCAGGTCATGACCCATCGGCGCGAACGACCCGAACGGCACCCACTCGGCCTCGATGCCCTGCTCGGCCAGGAACGTCTGGCGCCACGGCGTGCTGACCACGACGAGGTCGAGCAGGCCGGCGCGCAGCACCTGACGCAGGCGGCGGAAGTTCGACTTCGGGTCGGTCGTGCGCGGGTCGCGCAGGGCGATCTTCACCAGCTCGCGGGCGTGCCGGCGGGCGGGGCGCAGCCCGCTGACGCGAGGCGCGGGCAGGGGCTCGCCGTGCCACAGCAGCACGAACGGGCGCTCCTCGGGCCGCAGGCGGGCGAGCCGCCGGAACGTCGCCGGGAAGTAGTTGGCGGTCCCGATCAGGAAGAGGACGTCGCCCGGCCCGCTGCCCGCCGCCCCGTCAGAGGCCAGCGCCGTGTCGTGCCCGCGCGCCGCCGCGACGTCGAGGATCGCCGACTCGCGGCGGCCCATGTGCACGGGCAGCTTGGCGCGCTGGACGTAGATGAAGCGGAGGGGCGGCAGCGGTGAGGGTGGTGATCGTGGGGGCGCGGCGGTTCGCGCGGCGGATGTACGTCTATCTCAGCCAGGACGGCGGACGCGACGTGGCCGCCTTCGCGGTGCCGCGCCAGTACCTCGAGGAGACGGAGATCCTCGGGCTGCCGGTCGTCGCGCTCGAGGAGCTCGACGAGCGCTTCGGCCCGGAGGAGCACGAGGCCTGCGTCGCCGTCGGCTACGTGCGGACGAACCGGGTCCGCGCCGAGCTGTGCGACGAGCTCGAGGGCCGCGGCTACGGCCTCGTCTCCTACCGGTCGAGCCGGGCGACGGTCTGGGGCGAGGTCGCCCCGCGCCACACGCTCGTCCTCGACGACGCGGTCGTCGGCCCCTTCGCGCGCGTCGGCGAGGACGTGATCCTCAACGGCGCGAACGTCAACCACGACGCCGTCGTCGAGGACCACTGCTTCATCGGCACCGGCGCCACGATCGGGGGCGAGGCGCGGATCGGCGCGTACAGCTTCGTCGGGCTCAACGCCACGATCCGCAACGAGGTGACGATCGCGCCGCGCTGCGTGATCGGCGCGAACGCGTTCGTCAAGCGCGACACGAAGGAGGGCGAGGTCTACTCGGCCGCCTCGGCCGACCCGATCCGGCTCAAGAGCTGGGAGCTCAGAGACCCGTACTGACCGCGTCGACGACGCGCTCGACGTCGTCGTCGCCCATGCCCTCCCACAGCGGCAGGCGGACCAGCCCCTCGGCCGCCGCCTCGGTCACGCCGAGCGGACCGCCCGCGCGGCCGAGCCGCCGCCCCGCGGGCGAGACGTGCAGCGGCGTGTAGTGGAAGCGCAGGTCGACGCCCCGCGCGGCGGCGTGGGCGATGAGACGGTCGCGCGCGCCGCGGTCGGCCTGCCGCAGCCAGAAGATGTGCGCGTTGTGCTCGGCGCCCTCCGGCACGCGCGCGACATCGTGGTCCCCGAACGCCGCCTCGTACGCGCGCCACACGCGCCGCCGGTCCTCGGTGATCGCGTCGACGCGCTCGAGCTCGCCGACGAGGTGCTGCGCGGGCAGCTCGCCGAGGGCGGGATGCAGCCCCGGCTCCTGCCAGGCGTAGGCGGGGACGTCGCCGCGCTGGAACGCCGCCCGGTCCGTCCCGCTGTCGTGGACGATCTCGGCGCGGGCGAAGAGGCCGCCGTCGCGGACCAGCAGGGCGCCGCCCTCGCCGCAGGTCACGTTCTTCGTGTGGTGGAACGACAGCGCGCCGACGTCGCCGAACGTGCCGAGCGCCCGGCCGCCGAGCGCCGCGCCGATCGCGTGGGCGGCGTCCTCGACGACGAACAGCTCGCGCTCGGCGGCGATCGCGCCGATGGCCCGCATGTCCGCCGCGATCCCCGCGTAGTGCACGACGACGACCGCCCGCGTCCGCTCGGTGAGCGCGGCGGACAGGGAGGCGGGGTCGAGGTTCAGCGTCCCGGGCTCGACGTCCGCCCAGACCGGCATGGCGCCGCGCAGGACGAACGCGTTGGCCGTCGCCACGTAGGTCCACGACGGCATGACGACCTCGTCGCCCGGCCCGACGTCGGAGAGCAGCGCCGCGACCTCGAGCGCCGACGTGCACGACGACGTCATGAGCACCCCGGCCGCGCCCGTGCCGGCGCGCAGCAGCTCGGCACAGCGCCCCACCGCCGCGCCCGCGCCGAGCGACGACCGGCTGAACGGGACCTCCATCAGAGGCCGAGCAGCTCGCGGGTCTGCCGCGGCGTGGCCAGCGGGCGCTCGGCCAGCTCGGCCAGCGCCGCGACCCGCTCGACGAGGCCGGCGTTCGTCGCCGGCCGCGTCCGCCCGCGGTCGTGCCAGACGTTGTCCTCCATCCCGATGCGCACGTGCCCGCCGCTGCCCAGCGCGAGGAGCACGGCGTCGAGCTGGAAGCGCCCGATCCCGGCCAGCGCCCACGTCCAGCCGTCCGGGATCTCGCTGAGGAACGCCGCGAGCATCGCGGGGGTCAACGGGGACGTCCACGGCGAGCCGAGCAGCACGTTGACGTACGAGCGCTCCGGCAGCAGCCCCTCCTCGACGAGCCGCCGGCCGAACGCGACCATCCCGGGCTCGAAGACCTCGAGCTCGGGCTTGATGCCCCGCCGCCGCATCTCCTCCGCGAGGCCGCGGATGACATCGGGCGCGTTGACCGAGGCCTGGCGCAGGAAGTTGTTGGACCCGAGCGTCAGCGACGCCATGTCGACGTCGAGCGAGAGCACCTCCGCGCGGTCCTCCAGCGCCGTGACCGTCCGCCCGCTGCACGTCACGCACACCACCAGCTCGGGGTCGATCGCGCGGATCCCCTCGACGATCGGCGCGAACGCCTCGGCGCGGTGGGTGGGCGCGCCGTCGGCGTCGCGGGCGTGGACGTGGACGATCGAGGCGCCCAGCTCGGCGCAGCGCGCCACGTCCTCCAGGATCTCCTCCACCGTCAGCGGCACGTGCGGCGCGGTCTCGCGCGTCGGGACCATGCCGGTCGGCGCGAGGTTGACGATCAGGGGCGGGGTCACGCGGCGGGCAGGCTATCCTCAGTCCGGATCGGAACGAAAAGACGAAGCAAAGAAGAGGGTGCCGATCCGACGGGCGCCCGCAGAGGAGACAACCGCATATGGATCCGAACGCCGTGAAGACCGTCTCGGTCGACATCGCTGGTAGCGAGATCACCTTCGAGACGGGCAAGATGGCCAAGCAGGCCTCCGGCGCCGTCGTCGTCCGACAGGGCGACACCGTAGTCCTCAGCACCGCCACCATGGGCAACCTCCGCGACGCGGACTTCCTGCCCCTGACGGTCGACATCGAGGAGCGCATGTACGCCGCGGGCAAGATCCCCGGCTCCTTCTTCAAGCGCGAGGGGCGCTCGGGCACCGAGGCGACCCTGACCGCGCGCATGATCGACCGGCCGCTGCGCCCGCTGTTCCCGAAGAACTGGCGCTACGAGACGCAGCTCGTCGGCATCCCGCTCTCCGTGGACCACGTCCACCCGTACGACATCCTCGCGATGAACGGCGCCTCCGCGGCGCTGATGATCTCGCCGGTGCCGCTGCCCACGCCGGTCGGCGCGGTGCGGATCGGCAAGGTCGAGGGCAACTTCGTCGTGAACCCGAACGAGGCCGACCTCGCCGACGGCAGCAGCGACCTCGACCTGGTCGTCGCCGGCACCGAGGAGGCCATCCTCATGGTCGAGGCGGGCGCCAACGAGGTGCCCGAGGCCGAGATCCTCGACGCGCTCGACATCGCGCACTCCGAGATCAAGAAGCTCTGCCAGGCCCAGCACCAGCTGCGCGAGCAGGCCGGCAAGGAGAAGGTCCAGATCGAGGCCCCGTCCGTCGACGAGGACCTCTACAAGGAGATCGTCGACGCGTTCGGCGAGAAGGTCGACCAGGCCACCTCCGTCCAGGACAAGCTCGACCGCCAGGACGCCACAAAGGCCGTCGAGGCCGAGGTGCTGGAGCGCTTCGCCGGCGACCCCGAGTCCGAGGGCTACGCCGACCGCAGGCTCGCCGTGGGCAAGGCGTTCGCCAAGCTCGAGAAGAGCACGGTCCGCGAGCGCATCGCCGTGCGCAAGCTCCGTCCGGACGGGCGCGGCACCGAGGAGATCCGCGACATCTACATCGAGGCCGGGCTGCTGCCGCGCGGCCACGGCTCGGCGCTCTTCCAGCGCGGCCAGACGCAGGCGCTGTCCGTCGCCGCGCTCGGCACGCTGAAGGAGGAGATGCGCCTGGACACCCTCGGGCTCCAGACGCAGAAGTTCTACTTCCACCACTACAACTTCCCGCCGTTCTCGGTGGGCGAGGCCGGCTTCATGCGCGGCCCGAAGCGGCGTGACATCGGCCACGGCGCGCTGGCCGAGCGGGCGCTCGAGCCGGTCGTGCCGAGCACCGAGGAGTTCCCCTACACGATCCGCGTGGTGTCCGACATCCTCGAGTCCAACGGGTCGTCGTCGATGGCGTCGGTCTGCGGCTCGGCGCTCGCGCTGATGGACGCCGGCGTGCCGATCAAGGCGCCGGTGGCCGGCATCGCGATGGGCCTCATCAAGGAGGGCGACGACTACGTCGTGCTCACCGACATCGCCGGCGTCGAGGACCACCTCGGCGACATGGACTTCAAGGTCGCCGGCACGGAGGACGGGATCACCGCCCTCCAGATGGACATCAAGATCACGGGCGTCACGTTCGAGATCATGCGCGACGCGCTGACGCAGGCCAAGGAGGCCCGCACGTTCATCCTCGGCAAGATGGCCGACGTCATCTCCGGCCCGAGGACCGAGCTCAAGCCGCACGCGCCGCGGATCATCCAGCTCAAGATCGACCCGTCGCAGATCGGCATGCTGATCGGCAAGGGCGGCGAGACGATCCGCGGGCTCCAGGAGGAGTTCGAGTCGCAGATCGACGTCAACGACGAGGGCCAGGTGCTGGTCTACTCGTCCAACGGCGAGCTGGGCGACGCGCTGGCCGAGCGGATCACGACCATGATGAAGGAGGTCGAGGTCGGCGACGAGTTCCCGAACGCGAAGATCGTCAAGACGACGACCTTCGGCGCCTTCGTGGAGCTGTCGAAGGGCACCGACGGCCTGCTGCACATCTCGAACATCGCGCCGGGCCAGCGGCCCGACACGGTCGAAGAGGTGTTCAACAAGGGCGACGAGGTCCACGTCCGCGTGGTCGAGGTCGACCGCGAGCGCGGCCGCATCGGCCTGCGCCTCGCCAACGACCCGGCGATCGAGGGCAAGACGGCCGAGGAGCTGGCCGCGGTCGGCGCCGGCGGCGGCAACGGCGGCGCGCGCCGCGAGCGCGGCCCCCGCCGCGAGGGCGGCGGCGGTGGCGGGCGCGACGGCGGCGGGCGCGGCGATCGCGGCTCCGGCCGCCCGCGGCGCCACTCCGACCGCGACCGCGACTAGCCATAGAGCCCCCGCGGATCACCCGCCTGGACTCGGGCGTCCGGGTCGTCACCGAGCGTATGGACTCGGTGCGATCCGCGGCGCTCGGGTTCTGGATCGGGACCGGGTCGGCCGGCGAGGACGAGCCCCACGCCGGCCTGTCGCACCTGATCGAGCACATGCTCTTCCGGGGCACCGAGAAGTACGGCTCCCTGGAGATCGACCAGCTCTTCGACACGATGGGCGCGGAGCTGAACGCCGGGACGGGGAAGGAGACCACGTCGGTCTACGCCCGGGTGCTCGACGTGCACCTGCCCG
Source organism: Solirubrobacteraceae bacterium (assembly GCA_036388715.1). Lineage (GTDB taxonomy): Bacteria > Actinomycetota > Thermoleophilia > Solirubrobacterales > Solirubrobacteraceae > CADCVT01. The sequence goes on from DASVRH010000426.1 coordinate 8,458, forward strand.
AGGCGCTCGACGTCATCGGCGACATGGTGTGGCGCCCGCGCTTCGCCGAGGAGGACCTCGCCAACGAGCGCGAGATCGTCCTCGAGGAGATCGCGATGTACGAG
>DASVRH010000427.1:0-13460 GCA_036388715.1 Solirubrobacteraceae bacterium
CGCCCGCGAGTGGTCGGCCGAGCGCGTGCAGTGGGGCCGGCCCGTCGGCAAGCACGACGCCGTCGCCCAGAAGATCGCGTTCATCGCCGCGACGGCGTTCGGCCTGGAAGCGATGCTCGACGTCTCCTCGCGGCTGGCGGACAACAAGAAGTCGGACATCCGCATCGAGGCGGCCATCGCGAAGCTCTATGCGTCGGAGCTGGGCTGGAAGGTCGTCGACGAGCTGATGCAGGTCCGCGGCGGCCGCGGCTACGAGACCGCGGAGTCGCTGAAGGCGCGCGGCGAGAAGCCGATCCCGGTCGAGCAGGCGATGCGCGACATGCGCATCAACCGGATCTTCGAGGGCTCCACGGAGATCATGCACCTGCTCATCGCGCGCGAGGCGGTCGACAAGCACCTCGAGGTCGCCGGTGAGATCCTTGAGGGCGACGGCGGCGTCAAGGAGAAGGCCGGCGTCGCCATGCAGGCGGCGAAGTTCTACGCGAAGTGGCTGCCGCAGCTCGTCGCCGGCGAGGGCCAGAAGCCGAACGCGTTCGGCGACTTCGGCCCGCTCGCGACGCACGTCCGCTACTGCGAGCGCGCGTCGCGCAAGCTCGCCCGGTCGACGTTCATGCTCATGGGCCGCTACCAGGCCAAGCTCGAGAACAAGCAGGCCGTGCTCGGCCGGATCGTCGACATCGGCGCGGAGCTGTTCGCGATCGCGTCGGCGGCGACGTACGCGCAGACGATCGCCAAGGAGCACCCGGAGCGAGCCGACGAGGCACTCGCGCTGGCGGACCTGTTCTGCAAGCAGGCCCGGCGCCGCGCCGACGACCTGTTCGGCCAGCTGTTCGCCAACGACGACGACGACGCCTACAAGGTCGCGATGCAGGTCCTCGAGGGCAGGCACACGTGGATCGAGGAGGGCATCCTCGACCCGTCCGGCGACGGGCCGCTGGTCGACGACGAGCAGCCCGGCGAGACCGCGCCGGAGGCGCGCTTCGAGCACGACGCCGACCGCGCCGGCGCGACGGGCTAGACCGCCGCGCGCAGCACCCGATCCAACTCACGTCCGAGGTACGGCGCCACCGTGGCGCCGTACACGGACGTGATGTGGTTGGCGTCCTTGTAGACGAGGGCGCCCCCGACGACCGGCGAGCACCACTCGTCGCCGCAGAAGACGTCGCTCAGGTCGACGACGTCGGCGCGGGCGGACCGCCGCGCCGCCTCGGCGGCCGGGTCGGGCGGCAGCGCCTCGTCACGCGGGCGCCGGCAGGCTCGGCCGGGGTCCTCGTCGTCCTGCATGGCCTCGTCGACGCAGGCCAGGGTGCCGCCCTCCGGGAGCATCTGGGGCGTGTCGCGGATGACGACCACGCGCTCGACGCTCGCGGGCAGCGACTCCCACGCCGCGGCGTACTCGTCCGCCGTCGCCGGTGCCCCCTCCCACTGTGCCACGACGAGCAGGTCGACCTCCTCGTGGCGGGCGAGGTAGCGCACGACCGCCTCGCGCCAGCGCAGGCAGCCGGAGCGATCGGGCTCGGGCAGCTTCGGGTCGCCGGCCGCGAACGGGCAGTGCGCGCGGGCCAGCGACGTGCCGCGCCAGCCGTTGCGCTTGGCCACCGGTCGCAGCGCCGCGCGCCAGTGCGACGCGTGGCTGTCGCCGACGACGGCGAACTCGCGCGTGGCGCGGTCGCGCGGCGTGCCGAAGACGCACGGCAGCAGCGGGCCCTCCCGCGGCTGCACGCCGCACGGAGCGTTGGGCGCGCGCTGCGCCACGACGGGCGAAGGGACGACCGTGTCGGGCGCGTCGCAGCCGCGGGCGATCGCGGCCGCGCCGAAGCACGGCGGCGCCTTGGCGAGAACCCGCTTCATCGCCACCTGGTCGCGCTCGATCCGCTCGTCGAGCGCCGCGCCGCCGGAGGTCGCGAGCAGCAGCACCGCCGCGGTGCCGGCGGCGGCCGGCGCGAACGTCCAGCGCGGGGCCAGGCGCAGGCGGCGTGCCGGGTCCTCGACGGCGACCTTCGTCAGCGCGCCGAGCAGGAGCGTCGCGCCGAGCAGCGCGAGCGCCCCGAGCTCGGGCACGAGCACGATCAGCGGCCAGTGCCACAGGTAGACGGAGTACGAGATGTCGCCGAGCCGTTCGAGCGGGCGGAAGGAGAACGCGCGCGCGCGGATGACCGCGGCGGCGCCCAGCACGGGCAGCAGCGCGGCGACGCCGGGGAACGGGGTGCCCGCCGAGAAGGCCAGGGCGGCGACGGCCACCGCCGCGAGACCCGCGAGCGAGACGAGGCGCCGCGAGCGCGCGGGTGGCGCCAGGGCGAGCAGGCCGCCGACGCCGAACTCCCACGCCCGCGCGGGGGTGACGAAGTACGCCGCCGACGGGTCGGTCGCGGTCTTGTGCAGCGCCCAGGCGAAGCTCGCCGCGGTCACCGCGCCCAGCACCACCGCGATCCGCCCGCGCAGGAGCACGAGCGCCAGCAGGATGAGCACGGGCCAGACGACGTAGAACTGCTCCTCCACCGAGAGCGACCAGAAGTGGCGCACCGGCGACGGCGCGTCGTCGAGCGCCTGGTAGTCGACGGCCGCGTCGGCGAGGTGCCAGTTCTCGACGTACGCGGTGCTCGAGACGATCTCGCCGAAGAACTGGTCCCACTGCGTCTCCGGCACCGTCGCCTTGACCGCCAGCGCGCAGGCCGCGAGGACGACCAGCGCCGCGGGCAGGATCCGCCGCGCCCGGCGTGCCCAGAACCCCGCCAGAGAGACGCGCCCGCTCCCCCGCGCCTCGCGCACGAGCTGGCCCGTGATGAGGAAGCCCGAGATGACGAAGAAGACGTCGACGCCGACGAAGCCGCCGGGGAGCGCCGCCGGCCACAGGTGGTAGACGACGACGAGCAGGACGGCGATTCCGCGGAGGGCTTGGATCTCTGGACGCATCGCGCACTCGACCATCGAGCGCGCGGGCCGTCGTCACCAGCCCCTAAAGGTGTAGGGCTGTCACACCTACGCGCCGACGAGGACGGGCGTCCCGACCTGCACTCGCTCGTACAGGTCGATCACGTCGCCCTCCGCCATCCGTACGCAGCCGTGCGACGCGGCGGTCCCCAGCGAGTCCACGCTCGCCGTGCCGTGGAAGCCGACAGAGCCGTTGAAGCCGATCCAGCGGGCCTTCAGCGGGTTGCGCGGGTCGCCGCCGGGGATGGTCTGCCCGGCGAGCTTGCCCGCCCACTCCGACTGCGGCACGTTCCACGGCGGGTCGACCTGCATGCCCTGCACGGTGAAGCTGCCCATCGGCGTGGGGTACCTCGGCTCGCCGACCGCCACGCGGTAGCTCTGGACGAGCTTGCCGCGCTCGAAGACCCGCGCGGTCTTGGCCGCGCGCGACACCGTCACGACCGTCGGGTTGTTCAGCCAGATCTCCTCGGCGGTCACGTCGGGGTCGATGACCTCGACGCGGCCCGTGAAGGTGCGGTCGCCGCGCGGGTCGAGGAGCGCGTCGGTGACCTTGCGCACGAGCGCCTCGCGGTCGGCCAGCCGCTGGCCGGACTTCGCCTCGCTGACCTTCACCTGCTCGACGTTCAGCTCGAGCTGGGCGTTGACGGGCGCGCGGGAGACGGTGTCGTGGATGTGCGCGACGAAGGCACGGACGCGCGCGCGATCGAAGGTGACCTTCGCGGTCTCGTCGTGGTCGACGCTGCCGCCGGTGAGGGTTCGCCAGCCGCGCTCGACGACGTTGCCGCCGCGGCCCTCCTCGTAGGCGCGGCGCACCGCGTCGTCGAGGCCGAGCGTGACGCCGGCGCTCGCCGCCGAGAGGGCGAAGCGCCGATCGCCGACACGGACGCGGATCGGCCGCTGCGACTCGGCCCGCAGCCGCTTGTAGACGCGCGCCATGGCCTGCTCCTGCGTGAGGCCGCCGACGTCCACGCCCTCGACCCGCACGCCGTCGGCGATCTTCTCCTTGCCCTGCTTGTCGGCGAACGCGAGCGTCGCGAAGAGCGCGGCCGGGACGAGCACGACCAGGAGGGCGAGGAGGAGGCGAGCGCGGGTCATTCGTGACGCAGGGACCGGCGGACGCCGGGAGCCGAGGGAGTGTAGGACGACGATGCATGCGTCTTTGCAGGAATTTCTTCAGTCGCGTCGACGCGCGGGTTCTTACGCAGGACTTCACATCGAAGCTGCGGCGATCGGCACGATCGGAGCCATGTTCTCGCTCGCACTCGCCGCCACCGTGGCCGTCGCGGCCGCCTCCTCCCCCGACCCGGCCAACCTGCCGCTCGGCGACGGCAAGGTGACGACGGAGGGCGCGAAGCGCGGCTGGGTCTACCGCTGCGGCGGCGGGCCGGGCGGCCCGGGCGGCGGCGCCCAGGCGGCAGGGCCGTGGATCCGCGAGGACGAGGGCACGTTCGACGCGACGGCCAAGGCGATCGTCGACGGCGAGGTCCGCTGGGCCCAGGCGCGGGTGCGGATCGTGCGGCGCGGGCGGGTCCGCCGCGTCGTCTCGAACGGCCTGCCCGTCGCGGGCATCACCGGCACCTTCCCGATCGCCCGCGAGGACGACGCCTACCAGTACGACCGCAACCCGAACTCGATCAGCGCCCACTCCTTCGACCTGCGCCTCCCGGCCCGGCCCCGGCGCGCGCGGCGCGCGTCGTGCCTCTCCCCCGGCCCGATCGGCATCGCGGTCAACGGCGTGCCCATCTTCGACGCCCTCGACGCGATGAGCCGCGACGCCGTCGCGTGGGAGACGCAGGACGTCTGCGGCGGGCACCCTGAGCGGACCGGCAGCTACCACTACCACGCGATCCCGGCCTGCCTCACGAAGGGCGCCTCAACGTCGAAGCACTCGCCCGTCGTCGGATACGCCCTCGACGGCTTCGCCATCCGCGGGCCCCGCGGCGCGCGCGGGAAGCTCCTCTCGACCTCAGACCTCGACGCCTGCCACGGCCACCGCCACGGCGGCTCCTACCACTACCACGCGACCCTCGACTACCCCTACACCCTGGGCTGTCTCCGCGGGACCACGGCGAACTAGCGGGGGCGCGCGCGGATCGCCGAGTTCGCGTTGGCGATCATCGCCCGGCGCTGCCTCGCCCGCCCGCTCACGCCCGTCTTCGCCTGGATCGAGTAGAGGACGCCGCCCTGCACCCACTCGATCATCGGCGGCGAGCACGAGCCCCCGCACGAGAGCGGCTTGTAGTAGCCGGTGATGCCCTTCGCGAGGTCGACCTCGCGGGTGAAGGAGGGCTCGCCGCCCTTCTCGCCCTGGAACTGCGCGAGGAAGCACACGTTCGCGCCGCAGTCGTCGGCCGCGTTGATCTCGAGCGTGTAGCGGTTCTTCGATCCGCTCCCCTCGCCGAAGACGCCCTTGTCGTAGTCGAGCCCGATCCGGAACGGGACGCGGATCGCGATGTCGGTCCTCGGCCCGACGCGCTGGAGGTCGTCCTTGAGGACGCGGGCCACGCGGTACGTGGCCGCGTCGGCGACCGCGGGGATGGCCAGTGACGTGAGGAGGGCGAGGATCGAGATGCGCTTCATAGGCGCCGCACCGTAGCGAGTGGCCTAGGCTCGCGCGGTGCTCCGGCTCCTGTGGGGCGCGGCGCTCCTGGTCACGCCGCTGTTCACCCTCTCGCTGATCGTCGGGCACGGCGTGAACGTCCCGATCACCGACGAGTGGTCGCTCGTGCCGATGTTCGCGGAGTGGGACGCCGGGACGCTCTCGCTCGGCGACCTCGTTCGCCAGCACCACGAGCACGTCCCCGTGTTCCCCCGCACCGCCGACCTGCTCATGGCTCCGCTCACCGACTGGGACCTGCGCGTCGCGATGTACCGCAACTTCGCGGTCGCGCTCGTCGCGTTCGCCCTCATCCTCCGCGCGCTGCGACGCACCCTGGACGGTGCGGCGTTCGCCGTCGCCGCGGTCGTCGCCTCGCTGCTCGCCTTCTCGCCGATCCAGTGGGAGAACTGGACCTGGGGCTGGCAGCTCGAGTGGTTCCTCTCGAACCTCGCGGCGCTCGGGGCGTTCTACGCGCTCGCCTACCGCGTCGACGAGTCTCCCCGCCGCGGGCTCGCCCTGGCCGGCGCGGCGGGGGTCGTCGCGACGTTCTCGCTGGGCCAGGGGCTGCTCGTGTGGCCGGTCGGGCTCGTGATCCTGCTGCTGCGCCGGCGGCCGTGGCGCGCCTGGACCGCGCTCGGCGTGACCGTGTACGCCCTTTACTTCGCTGACTGGGACAACCCGCCGGAGTCCGGCGACAAGACGTCCGCCTTCGAGCTGCCGGGCAGGACGCTGGAGTTCGTGCTGGCCTATGTCGGACGCCCGCTGGGCAACAGCGCCGCGACCGGCCGGGCCGTCGCCGTCGTGCTGGTCGTCGCGTTCGCGGTCGCCGCGTACGCCGTCCTGAGACGGGGGGACGAGGCCCTCCTCCGGCGCGCCTCGGTCTGGCTCGCCCTAGGCCTCTACGTGCTGGGGGCGGCGGTCATCACCGCGATCGCCCGTGTCCCCGGGAGCAGCGGCGTCGAGAGCCGCTACAGCGTCATGTCGTCCCTGTTCGCGATCGCCGTGATGGCGCTCGCGTACCTCGTAGCCCCCTGGCGGCGGGAGGTGGTCGTGGCGGCCGTCGCGGTGCCGCTGCTGGTGGCGGGGGCGGTCAACGCCCGGGCGGGAGCCGACGCGCTGCGGGAGCGCACCGCGGGGTACGAGCTCTACGCGCGCTGCCTGCACACCGTGCGGTCGCCCGACGAGGTGTGCGCCGAGGCGAGCGGCAAGGTGAACCCGGCGGCGCTGCACGGGGAGATCGTGCGCGCCTGGCCGCACCTCGGCTATCTGAGGCGCAAGGGCTGGGCCGGCTTCTGACGCCCGCCCCGCGCGGCGACTAGCGCTTCGCGCAGAACGGGCCGCTCGCCAGCTCGAAGCTCCCGCCCCATCCGAGCGGGAGGTCGGCCTTCGCGGTGCTCAGCGCAGACTGGAGGTGCTCCGTCGTCGTGTAGGTGGCGGTCCCGTTCGCCGACGTCGAGCTCAGGCCGAGCAGGGCGCGCGAGCCGTCGGCCCAGGTGACCGCGATCCGCGAGGGCGCGGCGGCGCCGGCCTTCGTCGCGGTCAGCGTCCACGCGCTGCTCGAGCACTTCACGCCGTCCTTCGCAGCGGCGACGCGCTGCTTGCCGGCCGCGGCCTCGTCGCGCACCGCGATCGACCGGGTCGTCGTGGCGGTGGCGCCGTCGTCGTCGGCGACGGTGAGGCGGACCTCGTAGGCGCCCGGCCAGTCGTAGCTGTGGCTCGGGTTGGCGCCCGTCGCGGTCGTGCCGTCGCCGAAGTCCCACGTGTACGAGGCGATCGTGCCGTCGGCGTCGGTGCTCGAGCCGGCGTCGAACGCGACCGCCTCGAAGTTGCGGACGCTGTCGGCGGAGGTGATCGTCGCGGTGGGCGCCGTGTTGGCCGCGGCGCCGCCGCACGCGGCCTGGGCGCGCAGCCAGTCGAGGCTGCGGCGCACGTCGAGGCCGCCGTAGCCGACCTCGAACGGCTCGGCGACGGTGGTGCTGCCGGTCTTCGTGACGCGGTCGCGGACGGCGCCCGCCATGACGGCGCGCATGACGTCGAGCACCGAGGCGCTCGGGCACGCCGAGAAGAGGACGGCGCTGGCGCCAACCACGTGCGGCGTCGCCATGCTCGTGCCGGTCATCTGGATGTACGGGACGAAGCCGTTGCTCCCGCCGCCGGTGACGTCGTTCGTGTTGACGCGCGGCACGCCGGCGGCGGTGCCGCCGGTGAGCGAGTGCGCGGCCCAGATGTTCGTGCCGGGCGCGGCCACGTCCGGCCGGCGGACGCCGTTGACGCCCTCGGACTCCGGCGTCCAGGTCGCCGGGTCGGCGAGCGTGCCGGTGCCGGCCTTCTGGCCGCGGCTCGACGAGGCGGCGAGCTGGTGGTTGGCGTGGTCGTAGTTGGCGACGCCGAGCGCGTACGGGCTCTGCGCGTTGCCGGCGAGCGCCGCGCCGTCCTCCCCGCCGCCGTCGTTGCCCGCAGCAAAGGCGACGAGGATGCCGGCGCGGTAGAGGTCGCGGATCTGCTGCGCGGTGGCGGAATTGCCGTCGAACGCGCAGCCGCCGATGCAGCCCCACGAGTTGTTGACGGCGCGGACGCCGTACTCGGCGCCGTGGTCGATCAGCCACTCGAGGCCGAAGCTCGACAGGCCCGCCCACTGCGAGTCGCCGTTCTTGATCGAGACGATCTCCGACTGCGGCGCGACGCCGAAGACGTAGCCGTCGCCGCCGTAGCGGGCCGGGTCGACGTCGCCGTCGCGCGTGTAGTAGCCGTTGCCGGCGATGATGCCGGCGACGTGCGTGCCGTGGCCGCTCGCGAGCTCGGTCGTCGGCGCGGACTGAAGGCTCCCGTCGAAGCCGTCGCCGACGAGGTGGTCCACCACGACCTTGCGCTTGATGCGCGACTCGCACGGGGCGTACGGCTCGGGCGTGCAGTCCCAGCCGCCGAAGTCCTTGTGCGTGGCGTCGATGCCGCTGTCGATGATCGCCGTGGTGACGCCCTTGCCGGTCGCGCCGTCGGCGGTCAGGCCGGTGGCGTCGGGCCTGAGCGCGCCGAACGGGCCGCCGGCGGGGTCGAAGCTCCACACGCCGGTGCCGTCGCCGCTCGAGCTGCGCGCGTGCGTGTCGAGCGTGGCGCCGGACATGAGCGACTTGATCTTGTAGTCGGGCTCGACGAACGTGATCGCCGACGAGGCGAGCAGCCGCTCGAGCTGCGTCGGGGTGACGCGGGCGAGGAAGCGGGGCGAGTCGCCGTACCACTGGACCCAGGTGGTGCTGTCGGCGACGAAGGACTCGACGACGGCGTCGCGGCGCTCGGTCGCCACGATCACGCGCAGGGTGCCGTCGGGCAGCGCGTACTTCAGGCGCTGGTCGAACTCGGCCGGGAGCTTGCTCCCGTAGCCGGTCGCGGCGGCCTGGAACGAGGTGGCGGCGTGTGCGGTGGAGGCGGCGCCGAGCGAGAGCAGGGCGGCCGAGATCAGGGCGAGGGTCGTCGAGCGCATGGGAGCGGGAACGCGCCCGCTCGGTGAAACTTGCGCAGAGGCGTCAGCCCACGAGCGACGCGCACACCCAGTTGTGCGCGCCCGCGCCGCCCGCCCACAGCTTCGCGGCGAGCGCGTCCTGCTCGGCCTTCGGCCGCAGGTACGCGTGCGGGCCCTTGCCGCCGAGGCCCTTCCACGTGTCCGGCATGAACTGGTAGTAGCCCGAGGCGCCCGCGGAGTTGGGCGGGAGGTTCTGGCCGCCGGACTCGCACTGCACGATCTCCCACGGGATCGCCCAGCCGCCCTTCGGGATGGTGGCGATGCTCGCGGCGCGGGCCATCGCGGCCTCGGCCTCGCGCAGGCGCTTCTCGACGCTCTTGCGGTCGCGCCTCGTCGCGGCCAGCGCGGCGGCGCGGGCGGCGCGGATGCGCATGAGCGTCTCCCTGCGCGCGGCGACCTGCTGGGCCATCGCGGCGACGGCGTTGCGCCGGGCCGTCACGGCGGCGACGACCTCGCGCTGGCGGTCCTCGGCGGCGGCGAGGCGCGTCGTCTCGGCGGCGGCGTCGGCACGGGCGTCGCGGACGGTGACGAGGATCTCCTCGTCGTTCTGCTGGATGCGCTTGAGGAGGTCGGCCCGCTCGAGCAGGTCGCTGAAGCTCGACGCGTTGAGGACGACGGAGAGGACGTCGACGTCGGAGGCCTTGTAGCGGGTGAGGAGGCGGTCGGCGAGCATGGCGCGGGCCTCGTCGAGCCGCGCGCGCAGCCGCTGGAGGCGCGCTCGCTCCTTGCGCAGGTCCTCCTGCACCTGCTCGAGCTCGGCCCGATCGCGGTCGAGGTCGGCCTGCACCTCGGCGCGGCGCCTCTCGATCGTCGCCAGCTGCTGCTCGACCTTCGCGGCCACGGCGTCGAGCTGGCGGACGTCGGCGGTCAGCCGCTGCTCCTTGGCCCCGAGCTGGTCGCGCTGGCTGCGCAGGGCGCCGGGATCCTGCGCGCTCGTGGGCAGCGCGACGCCCGCGGCGAGCGCGCAGGCGAGCAGGACGGAGAGCGTGACGCGGACGGACGCGGGCACGGGAGGCGGCGACGCTAGCGGGCCGGTCTCCGAAACCCCTGCAATTGCAAGAGATGTTGCAGTCGTGCGTTTTGCAACAAGATTGTGAACGTGCCTGGCACCGCAATGTGAAGGTGCCTGGCACCGCAAGTCCGCGCGGCGGGGTCCGTTGGTGTCCCCATGCGCCTGCTGCTCGCCTCCCTCGCCGCCCTCCTGATCCTCGCCGCGCCCGTCTCCGCCGCCGAGGTGCCGGACGGCTACGCCTACAGCGACGAGTGGTTCTCCGCGCACGACGGGACGCAGCTGCACGCCGGCGTCTTCCTCCCCGCCGACCACAGGCCCGGCGAGCGCCATCCGACGATCGTCGTCCTCGGGCCGTACACCGCGCCGAACGGCGGCGCGACCGGCGCCTCGGGCGGCGAGGTCAACTCCGAGGGCGTCCCCGCCATCCGCTTCCCCGAGCTCTTCACCGACGCGCACATCCTCGACGACCGCTACGCCTACGTGCAGGTCGACGTCCGCGGCTTCGGCGGCTCGGGCGGGTGCTTCGAGTACTACGGCCCGAACGAGATGCGCGACGCCGGCACGACGGTCGAGTACCTCGCGGGCCGGCCGTGGTCGACGGGCAAGGTCGCGATGTGGGGCAAGTCCTACGACGCGGCCGAGGGCGTGCTCGCGCTCGCCGCGCGGCCGAAGGGTCTCGCCGCCGTCGTCACCCAGGCGCCCGGCCTCAGCGCCTACACCGCGCTGTGGATGAACGGCGTCCACTACGCCACCGGCCGCTACGCGACGACCGGCCTGTACACCGCCGACGACGTCCTCCCGCCGCAGAACGCCGACAGCGCGACCTCGGCCGAGTACGCCGCCGCCACCTTCAGCGGCCTCACGCAGTCGCCGCAGTGCCGCGCTGACGCGATCGTCGGCATGAACACCGAGCGCGACCGCGACAGCGCGTTCTGGCGCGGCCGCGAGCCGTACCTGAAGGCGAAGGGCTCGAAGGTCCCGACGCTGTGGACCCACGGGTTCTTCGACGCCAACACGAAGCCCGTGCACCTCGACGTCTACAACGCGCTCGAAGGCCCGACGCAGGCGTGGTTCGGCCAGTTCACGCACGTCCGCGGCCACGAGGACGCGGTCGGCCGCCGCGGGTTCCTCGAGCAGGCCATGCGCTTCCTCGACCGCCACGTGCGCGGGAAGAGGAGCGCCGACAAGGGCGACCCGGCGGTGACGGTGCAGGAGGGCAACGACGGCCGCTGGCGCCTGGAGGACGCGTGGCCGCCGCGCGACGCGCGCGCCTGGTCGCTCCCGATCCGCGAGGGCGCCTACACCGACCAGCCAGGCAACGAGGCAGACGCTGAGGGCGCCGGGCACTGGACGGTGACGAAGCCGCTGCCCTGGGACGCGCACCTCGCCGGCGAGCCGACGCTGCGCGCGACGATCGCGACGAGCGTGCCGAACGCGAACGTCGTCGCCCACCTCTACGACGTCGCTCCGGACGGCACCACGACCTTCGTGCAGCGGGGCGCCCTCGCCCCCGCCGACAGCGGCGAGCAGGAGATCGCGTTCGACCTCTATCCGCAGGACTGGCGCTTCCTCGCCGGCCACCGGCTCGCGCTCCGGCTCTCGGCCTCGGACGACTCGTGGTTCACCCCCGGCGTGACGAACACCGAGGTCGAGGTGCTCGGCGGCGCGCTGAGGCTCCCGCTGCTGGCGACGAAGCGCAGGAAGTTCGTCGAGGGCGGCCCGTCCGACGGCACCGGCGACTACAGCCGGTTCACGCTCGACCCGGCGACGATCGAGGAGGGCGAGGTCGAGGCGACGCCCCCGCCGCGCCAGCGGGGCGGCAAGCCCGCGAAGGCGAAGGGCGACCGGCCCGCCAAGGGCGGCCGCGCCAAGCAGCGCTAGACGTGGACGGGGCGCTCCTCGCGATCCTGCTCAGCGCGGGGGTCATCCTCGCGATCCTCGTCGTCGTCACGCTGCTGACGCGGGGCAGCGCGCTCCTCGACGCCGAGATGCGCTTCTCCAGCCCGCTTCCTCCCGACCGGCTGCGCGCCGAGGCGCTGCGCGACCTGCTCGCGCTCATGGCCGGCGAGGAGTACGCGCTCAGCGACGCCGGCGACGGGGCGCTCACCTTCGGCAAGCGCCAGCGGCCGCGGTGGTCGTACTACGTGGCCGCGCTGAGCTGGCCCCTCGGCCCGCTGCTGTGGCTCGTCGGCCTGCTCGCGCTCCGGCGCCACCGGACTCTCACCGTGACCGTGGCCGCGACGGAGTCGGGCGGCGGCAGCGCGATCGTCGCCTCGGGCACGATGACCCAGCGCCTCCACGACCGTCTGCGCGACTTCTTCGCCAGTTCCTGACGGCCCCGACGTTCTCAGACACATGCAACGGATTGCCGCGCTCGCCGCCACCCTCCTCCTCGTCCTCGCCGCTCCCGCCGCCGCGGACTACGCCGACGACTGCGCGCCACTCGGCGAGCAGGTGCAGACGACCGCCTGCCACGGCGCCGACGTCGTCTCGCGCGACGCCGCCGCGGCGACCGCCGACCACAGCGCGGCGATCGACGCGCACCGCGCGTCGTGGACCCACCGCGCCCTCGCCTTCCAGCACGCCCTCGGCGACGGCGTCCCGCTGCGCAACGCGCAGTGGATCGGCACGCACAACTCGTTCAACAGCATCGCCGAGATGGGCCCCACCGTCTCGGACATGGACTCCAACCAGCAGCTCTCGCTCGTCCAGCAGCTCGAGGTCGACGTCCGCTCGCTCGAGCTCGACCTCCACACCTTCCCGAGCGCCCGGGGCGGCGGCGTCGTGCCGGTCGTCTGCCACGCGCAGGAGGGCGCCGGCTGCTCGGTCGAGAAGCCGCTCGACGAGACGCTCGCGCCGATCGGCGACTGGCTGCGCGCGCACGACGACCAGGTCCTCTTCCTCTACCTCGAGAACCAGCTGCGCGACGACGCGTCCAACGAACAGGCCGCCGCGATGATCGAGGAGACCATCGGCGACCTCGTCCTGCGCCCGAGCGGCCCGGCGGGCGAGTGCGTCGACGCGCCGTACTCCGCGTCGCGCGAGGACGTCCTCGACGCCGGCAAGCAGGTCGTCATCGTGAGCAACTGCGGCTCCGGCGCGGCGTGGCGCTCGTGGTCGTTCGGATGGCCGCACGAGGAGTCGCGTCCGCAGGGCTACGCGTGCAACGAGGACTACAGCCGCGCGACCTACGACGCCACGATGGTCCGCTACTTCGAGGACGACACCTGGCTGACGTCGGCAGGCTCGAACGCCGGCGCCGCGTCGCGCGACGACGGCCTCACGCCGGAGACCGTCGCGGCGATGATCCGCTGCGGCGTCGATCTCTTCGGCTTCGACCAGCTCGTGCCGGGGGACGCCCGGGTGATGGCCGCGGTGTGGTGCTGGGCGGAGGACGAGTG
>DASVRH010000428.1:0-11619 GCA_036388715.1 Solirubrobacteraceae bacterium
CGAGGTTCGTGTTCGGCGCGACCGGCGCGACGTCGACCGTCGCCGTGGGGATGCCGGCGACGTGGGCCTCGCGGCGCAGGGGCTGCGAGATCGTCCACACGCCGGCGCCCGTCGTGTACGGGTCGCCGCCGTCGAGCGCGCTGCCGCCGGCGCCCGCGCCGAGGTCGTTCGAGCCGAGGTTCCAGCCGTCGTCGGTGTACGTGCCGGCGTTGAGCGCGGCGGTCCGCGGCTCGGCGTCGCGCGGGGGCCAGGACTCCTCGCGCCGCCAGCGCCCGTCGCTCCCCTGCACCGCGACGGGCGGGTCGCGGCGCACCTTCGCCCGCGCCGAGGCGGAGTCCTTCAGGTACGCGTCGTAGAAGCGCATGACCTCGTCGAACCAGCCACGGCGGCCCATGGCGAGTCGGTCGCCCGCCATGTCGTTGCCGCGGACGTGGTCCCACCAGCCGAGCCACAGGCGCTTCGGCCCGCGCAGCCTCTGCAGGAAGTCGATCGCGCCGCCGCCGATGTTCGTGTTGACGTCGAGGAAGCCCGTCGTCATCAGGAACGGCACCGTGCTGCCCTGCGCCTTCTCGACGAAGTCGCGCGCCTTCCAGAACGACGCGTCCTCGTCCGGGTCGTAGTGGCCGGCGAGGCCGGCCTGGCAGTCCGCGGTGCGGCTGACCGAGTTCAGCGTGTACTGCGGGTCGTCGCCGAGCGTGAAGCCGGCCTCGGCCTGCGTGCCGTAGGACGCCGACGGATACGCGAGCGACTGCAGGTAGCGCACGCCGCCGCTGTAGCTGCCGCGGTAGCGGTCGCCGATCACCTGCTGCGCGACGACGGCGTGCAGGCCCTTCGGCCGCAGCGCGGCGCCGACCACTCCGGTGTTCCCGTCGTAGCTCTTGCCGTACATGCCGACGCGGCCGTTCGACCACGGCTGCGCCGCCGCCCACTCGACCGCGGCCTTGACGTCGGTCTGCTCGCCCGGGCCGAGGATGTCGAGGCAGCCCGAGCTGCCGCCGGTCCCGCGCAGGTCGACCATGACGACCGAGTAGCCGCGGCGGAAGACGTCGGCGCCCTCGAAGAGATCGTGGAAGCGGCCCGACGGCCCGGGGTCCTGCGACTCGTTGCCGTCGTCGACCGAGTGGCCGAGGTAGGGGCTGACGATCGCGATGACGGGCGTGCGGGTCGTGACGCCCGCGGGGCGCAGGACGTCGGCGTGAAGCTGCTCGCCGTCGGGCGTGGCGATCCACTCCTCCGTCCACGTCGCGCCCTCGGGCACGGGCGCGGCGGCGGCGGAGGCGGGCACCAGGAGGGTCAGGGCGAGGGCGAGGAGAGCGCGGCGCATGCATGGTTCAACGCGCGCCGCCCTCGAGAATGGCGGCCTGGAGCCGCCGCATGCCGGCGAGCCAGCGGTCGTAGTCCGACGCCTTGCGCTGGAAGAACGTGAGGACCTCGGGGTGCGGGAGGATGAGGAAGCGCTCCTCGCGCACGGCGGCCAGGACCTCGTCGGCGACCTGCTCGGGCTCGATGATCGCCCCGGCGGTGCCGACCACGGCCGCCGCCTGCTCGGACTCCTCGCCCCCGCCGGTGAGCATCGGCGTCCTCACCCCCATCGGGCACAGGACGCTGACCTTCAGCCCCTGGTCGCCGTAGGTCACCGACAGCCACTCGGCGAAGGCGACGGCGCCGTGCTTGGTCACCGAGTAGGCGGCCGACCCGATCTGCGTGAGCAGGCCGGCGGCCGAGGCGGTGGAGAGGAAGTAGCCCTCCCCGCGCTCGAGCCAGCCCGGCAGCAGCCGGCGTGCGGCGTAGACGTGCTGCATGACGTTGACGCCGAAGGCGCTCTCGAAGCCCTCGAGCATCATGCCGCCGCCGACCCCGGCGTTCGCGGCGAACAGGTCGACCGGCCCGACCTCGGCCTCGACGCGATCGATCAGCGCGACGACCTGCTGCTCGTCGCTGACGTCGCAGTCGACGCCGAGCGCTCCGCCGAGCTCGCCTGCCGTGTCCTCGGCGCCGCGGAGGTCCGCGACGACCACCTTCGCGCCCTCCTCGCCGAGGCGCCACGCGAGCGCCTTGCCGATGCCGGAGGCGCCGCCCGTGACGACGCAGACCTTTTCCGATGGCTCCATCGGGGGGATGATGCCCGGGGATGGGCGAAGAGGTCGTCGCGACGGAGTTCACCCGGGCCGACAGGCAGCGGTACCGCGACAAGGTCCACCGCTGCCTCGACGCCTTCGCCCGGATGCTCGCCGAGCACCGGTTCGAGGACGACTCCTCCTCCGTCGGGCTGGAGATCGAGCTCAACCTGACGGACGAGGACGGGCTGCCGTCGATGTGCAACCAGACGGTGCTCGAGCGCGTCGCCGACGCCGACTTCCAGACCGAGCTGGCCCAGTTCAACGTGGAGATCAACGTCGCGCCGCGGCGGCTGGGCGGCGACGTCTTCTCGTCGCTCGAGGCGGCGGTGCGCGGCACGCTGAACAGCGCCGAGGAGAAGGGCCGCTCCGCGGGCGCGCACATGATGCTGATCGGGATCCTCCCGACGATCGACGCCGAGCACCTCAACGCCGGCGCGCTGAGCGTCAACCCGCGCTACGCGCTGCTCAACGAGCAGATCTTCGCGGCGCGCGGAGAGGACCTCGACATCGACATCACCGGCGCCGAGCGGCTGAAGACGCAGGCCGACACGATCGCGCCGGAGGCGGCGTGCACCAGCGTGCAGCTGCACCAGCTCGTCCCGCCCGAGGACTTCGCCCGGCACTGGAACGCGGCGCAGGCGATCGCGGCGATCCAGGTCGCCGTCGGCGCGAACTCCCCCTTCTTCTACGGGCGCGAGCTGTGGCGCGAGACGCGGATCGCCCTCTTCGAGCAGGCGACGGACACGCGGTCGGAGGAGCTGAAGGCCCAGGGCGTCCGCCCGCGGGTGTGGTTCGGCGAGCGCTGGGCCACCTCGATCTTCGACCTCTTCGAGGAGAACGTCCGCTACTTCGGCGCGCTGCTGCCCGCGCTCTACGACGAGGAGCCGTTCGAGATGCTCGAGGGCGGCCGGACGCCGCGGCTCAGCGAGCTGCGGCTGCACAACGGCACGATCTACCGCTGGAACCGCCCGATCTACGACGTCGTCGACGACTGCCCGCACGTGCGCGTGGAGAACCGCGTGCTTCCGGCCGGGCCCACCGTCGCCGACATCCTCGCCAACGCGGCGCTCTACTACGGGCTGGTCCGCATGATCGTCGACGACGAGCGCCCGCTGTGGACGCGGATGTCGTTCTCGACGGCGGAGGAGAACTTCCACGTCGCGGCGCGCGACGGCATCGAGGCGCGCGTGTACTGGCCCGGCGTCGGCGAGGTGCCGGTGGCCGAGCTCGTGCTGCGACGGCTGCTGCCGCTCGCGCACGAGGGGCTCGAGCGCTGGGGCGTCGACCGCGCCGACCGCGAGCGGCTGCTCGGGATCGTCGAGGGCCGCTGCCTCGGGCACGTCAACGGCGCGTCGTGGCAGGCCGACACGGTGCGCGCGCTCGAGGCGCGCGGACGGTCACGCGCGAATGCGCTCCGCGAGATGACCGTCCGCTACCGCGAGCTGATGCACGGGAACGACCCCGTGCACACCTGGCCCGCGCCCGCCTGACCCCTCCGGCCGGAGGGGTCCTTCGGGCGGGAGGGTCGCCTCTAGAGGTTCTGCTGGTAGGTGAAGACGACGCGCTTGCTGCCGCGCTTGCAGGTGACGCGCGCGTTCAGCTCGGTGCTCGTCTTGCTCCGCGAGCTCTCGCGGCAGCTGTAGCCCTTGACCGAGCCGTTGAACTTGCCGTCCTTGCCGCCGCGGCGAACGCGCTTGCGGTAGTGCTCGCGGGCGACGCTCTTGCCGGTCGAGCAGCTCACCTTCGTGACGCGCAGGCTCGTGAAGTAGCCGTCGCCGGGATAGTCGCTGGTCTTCACGTTGCACGTGGCCGCGGAGGCGGAGCCGGCGCCTGCAACGGCGAGGAGCGCGAGGGCGGCGATGAGGGCGAGGGGGAGCTGGCGTAGACGCATCGGAGGGTCTCCTTGGGCGGTTTCGAAGGTGCAGAAACCTAGCGTCGGTGAGAAGTTGCGCCCCGGATCCCGCGAAGCAGGCGCTTCGGCGTGAAGCCGCCGGTGATGACCTGCCTATCGAGCGTGAAGGCCCCGTCGGAGGGCTCCGCGAGGCCGCGGCGCGTGGTGGTCGCGCCCGTGAACCCCGCCGCCCGGACGGCGTCGACCACGACGGGGTCGAAGCGGCCGAAGGGGTAGGCGAAGAAGTCCACCGGCTCGCTGGGGAACGCACGGCGCAGCGCCTCCCGCGACCCGCCGACCTCCTCGGCCAGACCCTCGTTGCCCAGCCCGCGGAGGTCTGGGTGCGTGACGGTGTGGGCGCCCAGCTCCCACCCCTGGCGGAGCAGCCGGCGCACCTGCGCGGTCGAGAGGCCGCCGTCGACGTCCAGCCGCGCGCTCTGGAGGAACAGGACGCCCGGCCAGCGCCGCGCCCGCAGCGCCTTCGCGGCGTTGCGGAACTGGTCGGCGTAGCCGTCGTCGAACGAGAGCACGACCGGCTTGGCCGGCAGCCGCCCGTCCTCCTCCCACGCCCGCCACGCGCGGCGCAGCGTGATCGCCTCGTAGCCGGCGCGGTCGAGCGCGGCGAGGTGGCGGCGGAAGAGCCGCGGCGTGACGTAGAGCGGGTCGTCGTCGGCCGCCGAGACGTGGTGGTAGAGCAGGACGGCCACGGGCGTGTCGGCGGCGGCCGCCGGCGCCGCGGCGAGGAGCAGCGCGGCGGCGGCCGCCGCGAGCGCGCGCGTCACGGCCGGGTGCCGGCGGCCATGCTGGCCAGCGCCCGGTCGACGTGGCGCAGCAGGTACGGCCCGAGCGACGTCGCGAAGACCCTCGTCAGGTGGGTCTGGTCCTTGTTGACGAGCGCGCCGCCGATAACGGGCAGGCACAGCCGCTCGCTGCACATGAACCGGGTGAGGTCGACGAGCTGGACGCGGTGCGGGTCGAGCGCGAAGGCCGCCCGCTTGGCCGGATCGGGCCGCAGGGCCCAGCGCCGCGGCAGCGCGCACGCCGGCCCGGCCGGCTTGCGCCTGCGCGCCGCCCGCTCGATGCACGGGTACGTGTTCGAGGTGATCCGCGGCGTGTCGCGGATCGAGATGATCCGCTCGACCGTCGGCGGCAGCTTCTGGAGCGCCTCGCCGTACCCCCTTACGTGCGCGCTGTAGTGCCGGCCGCCGGCGCCCACGACCTTGCCGCCGGTGTGGTTGGAGACGATGACCGTGCGGACCTCGGGGTGGCGCCCGAACCAGCGGAAGAGCTGGCGCTTCCACCTGATGCACTTCGTCTTGCCCGGCTCGGGGATGTCGCTGACCGCGGTCGACAGCGGGCACCCGGCCTTCGTCATCGAGACGCCGGTCCAGTGCTTGGCCTTGACCACCGCGTCGATGGCCGCGCGCCAGTGGGCGGCATGGCTGTCGCCGATCAGCGCGACCGTCTCCTCGGCCTGGTCGGGCGCCACGCCGAAGGCGCAGGGCGACAGCTCGCCCTCCTTCTCGAGGAACGTGCAGTCCGAGTTGGGCTCGAGGACGGCGTCGATGGGCTTCGGCAGCACCATCGTCTTCAGCCGCTCGTTGCGGCACGGCGCCACGGGGTCGCGCGAGGCGGCCCCGAAGCAGCGCGGCGGCCTCTTGCCGCCCTCCTCCTCGCCGATGACCGGGAGGTGGCTCGCGGCCGCGATGCCCGCGCTCAGCGCGACGGCGGCGAGGGCGATCGCCGCGACCAGGGTCACGAGGAGGCGGGGCGGGCGCACGCGCCCAATATAGGAGTGGTCCCGGCGCACACCGGTACAACCGGCGCCCCGCCGCGTGGTTGCGGCGGGGCGGCCGGGAACCCCTCACGTCAGAGGTTCGGCGTCCTGTCCGGGCACGGCGTCCCGTCGAGGATGTAGTGCACCTTGCAGTACTGCGGGTCGATCCTGGCCTGGATCTCCTCGTTGTAGATCCGACGCAGCTCCTGGACCGTGTAGAGGCTCTCGTCGAGCACCCAGTTGACGCAGTCCGGGATCGTGATGTCGGTCAGGCACGGGTGGTACGGCTGCGAGACCGCGACAGCGTCCTTGATGTCGTCGATCGTCCCCTCGTAGTGGTCGGCGCTCGCCGACGGCGCGAGGATGGCGACGGCGGCCAGGGCCGCCGTCGCCGACGCGATCAGTCGCACCGGTCCCCCGTGATGATGTAGTGCGTCTCGCAGTTCCAGTAGTCGATCTGCGGCTGGACGACGTTGTTGTACGTGTCGTCGACGAGCTGGCGGACGCCGTCGACCGTGTCGATCGCGTAGTTCACGCAGGCCGGCACGTTGTCGCACGGCGGCGGCGCGACGTAGAGGTCGACTTCCTGGGCGCTCGCCGACGGCGCGGCGACGGCGGCGAACGAGGCGGCGACGGCGGCGAGGGCCGCGAGGCGCTTGATGCGAATCATGGGATCGGTTCCTCTCTTCGTGTCGGGTCGTTCGCGAGCTAGAGCTCGAGGAAGCGGTCGGGGCACGAGGGCTCGCTCAGGAGCTCGTAGACGGTGCAGGCCGGGTCCTTGATGGCCGGCACGACTTCCTCGTTCCAGGTCGAGCGCGTCGTGATGATCGTGCGCTCGGCGACGTCGAAGCCGTAGTTGACGCACGTGGGCAGGTTCGGATCCGCGACACACGGATTCGGATCGATCGTGCCCTCGAGCTCGGCGCCGCTCGCCGGCATGGCGAAGGCGGCGGTGGTGGCGGCGATGGCGGCGCAGGCCGCGATCGCACGGTTGATGCGAGGCATGGGAACTCCCCCCTGGTTGTTCGTTACGCGGTGGCCGCACCCCCTGCAAGCCACCAACCACTCAGCACAACGCGCTCGATCTGCGAAACGTGACAGGAAGTTCGCCGAACCCCGTCAGGCCCCGGCGGTACGGTTCGGCCCCACCCTCGATGAAGGGAGTCCCAGTGGAGGGACGGAAGGATCAGCCCGCCCGCGCGGCGCGGCCGAAGAGCAAGTCGCCGGCCGAGCGCTCCGAGGAGTTCACGGCCACGCAGCGCAAGCTGAAGGAAGAGGCCGCCGCGCGCCGCGAGGCCGCCGCGAAGGACGCGAAGAAGAAGCGCTAGACGCACCGGGAAGTGGCGCGCGCGCCGCGCGCACGTGCCAACCTTCGGGCCATGCCGCGGGGATTCCGGAAGGTCGTCGCCGCGTTCGGCGCCGGCGCGCTCATGGTGTCGAGCGCCTGGGCGGGCGCGTCGCTCATGCCCGTGCCCGGCGAGGACACGGTCCAGCAGGCGACGGACGTCGTCGCGCCGCCGGCGCAGACCAGCGAGCCGTCCTCGCGCACGACGAGCCCGGCCGCGACGCCGACGAAGCGGGCCTCGGCGCCGAGCGCGGCCTCGCTGCCCGCCGGCCAGGTCCTCGCCGGCGCCGCGAAGACCTCGATCCGCCCACGCCCGGCCGACTACGGCGGCACGTGGGAGACCGACCCCGCGAAGTGCAGGACGCTCAGCGAGGACGCGTTCAGCGCCGCGATGGAGGACCCGGTCGCCACCGGCGACCATCTGGCGTCCACCGGCTCGCCGTGGCCGGAGAACCCGAACTGCATCTACATGGGCGGCTTCAGCATCGGCCCGATGAACCCGGTCAGCTCGTGGAACGACGACCTCGGTCTGTGGGTGCGCGCGATCGCGCTGCGCGACCGCGACGGCGACGACCTCGTGCTCGTCGTGGTCGACGGCGAGGGCTGGTTCTGGGACTACGCGAAGAAGTGCGAGGACTGCGGGAGCAAGCAGCTCAGCGAGCGTCTGGCCGCCGAGAGCGACCTCGGCCTCGAGGCCGAGGACGTCGTCATCGCGGCGACGCACGCGCACTCGTCGCCCGACTTCATCGGCGGCTGGGGCTTCGTCCCCGACTGGTACATGAAGCAGGTCGCCGACACGATCATGTCGACCGTCCGCACCGCCGTCGGCCGCATGCGGCCCGCGGTGCTCGAGTACGGGGAGCGCACCGCGCGCGCGTTCAACCACGAGCGGCGCGGCACCTATCGCTCGGCCGAGGAGCAGCAGCTCGCCTGGCTGCGCGCGTACGAGCCGGCGGCCACGCGCGGCACCGAGCCGACGGCCCGAAAGCGCAGCCGCCGCCGCAGGACGAAGAGCAAGCCGCCTCCGCGCCCGAAGACGATCGCCACGCTCGGCGCCTACGCCGCCCATCCGACGACGTTCGGGACGAACGACGGCGAGGCGCATCCCGACTGGCCCGGCCTCTTCGAGAAGAGCCTCGAGCAGCGCTTCGGCGGGATCGGCCTGCACTTCATGACCGGCCTCGGGAACATGTCCGCCTCCGGGCTCGACCACTCCGCCGACGACCTGGCCGGGCTCGTCGCGGACATCGGCGCGGGGAACCGGGTCGACGGCCCCGACATCCGCACCAAGCGCTCCACCTGGACGCAGCCGGTGACGAACGTGCCGCTGACGGCGCTCGGCGTGCCGGGCTTCTTCGACCGCCAGTTCATCGACTCGCCCTCGAGCGTGCAGACGGGCAAGGACGGCGGCGTGCACTGCGCGTCCTCCGGCCCCACGTCGGCCGAGGTGGCCGCCTCCGCGGCGCGGATCGGCGACGAGCTGGCGCTGAGCGCCTCGCCGGGCGAGATCTTCTCCAACGCGTCGAACACGCTGAAGGAGCAGTCCAAGGCGCCGGTCACCTTCCCGCTGGGCCAGGCGAACGACGCGCTCGGCTACATGCCGCAGTCCTTCGAGCTCAACCCGGTCGGCCAGCAGGGCCTCGGCTTCGCGGTCAACGGGTTCGTGTTCGTCAACTACGAGGACTCCTACGCCATCGACCGCTGCTTCGGCGACATGGCGCTCGAGACATCGATCGGGCTGCTGGGCGAGCTGGCCAAGCCGTAGGCTCCCGGCCGATGCGCTTCGCCGCCGATCGCCCTCTCGGCCTCGCGCCCGCGACGGCCTCCGACTACCGCGAGCTCGCTCGCCGCCGCCTACCGCGCCAGCTGTTCGACTACGTCGACGGCGGCGCGTACGACGAGATGACCATGCGCGCCAACGTGCGCGACCTCCAGGAGGTCCTGCTGCGGCAGGTGGTGATGCGCGACGTCAGCGTGCGCGACCCGTCGGTCGAGGTGCTCGGCCAGCGCCTCGCGCTGCCGATCGCGCTGGCGCCCGTCGGGCTGGCGGGGATGATGGCGCCGCGCGCCGAGGTGCTGGCCGCGCGTGCCGCCGAGGCGATGGGGATCCCGTTCGTCGAGTCGACGGTCTCGATCGCCGGCATCGAGGAGGTCGCGAAGGCGACGCGCACGCCGCCGTGGTTCCAGCTCTACGTCATGCGCGACCGCGCGTACGCCGAGGACCTGATCGCCCGCGCCCGCGCGGTGGGCTCGCCCGTGCTCGTCCTGACCGTCGACCTGGCGGTCGTCGGCGCGCGCCACCGCGACACCCGCAACGCGATGGTCGGGCCGGCCGGGCGGCGCGCGAAGCTCCGGCGCGCGCTCGACATCGCCTCGCATCCCGCGTGGATCCGCTCGGTGGCGATCGGCGGCAAGCCGCTCACGTTCGGCAACCTGGAGAAGGCGGTGCCGCACGCGCAGCGGCCCGACGCGTTCAAGGAGTGGGTCGACTCGCAGTTCGACCCGAGCGTGACCTGGGAGGACGTCGCGTGGGTGCGCGAGCAATGGCCGGGGCGCCTCGTCGTCAAGGGCGTGCTCGACCCCGAGGACGCGCGGCGCGCCGTCGACGCCGGCGTGGACGGGATCGTCGTGTCCAACCACGGCGGGCGCCAGCTCGACGCGGTCCCCTCGACGGCCCGCGCGCTGCCCCCGGTCGCCCACGCGGTGGGCGACGAGGTCGAGATCCTCGCCGACGGCGGCGTGCGCACCGGCCTCGACGTCGTGAAGATGGTCGCCCTCGGCGCGAAGGCGGTGCTCGTCGGGCGCGCCTGGGCGTGGGCCGTCGCGGCGCGCGGCGAGGAGGGCGTGCGCCACGTGCTCGAGGTGTTCAAGGCGGACATCGACACCGCGCTGGGGCTGACGGGCCAGACGTCGATCGCCGACGTCGATCGCTCCGCCCTCTACGACGCGCGCGCCGGGGCGGAGCAGGACGCATGACCAACGGCGCCCAAGCCCTGCTGCGCACGCTCGTCGACGCCGACGTCACGACGTGCTTCACGAACCCCGGCACGTCGGAGATGCACTTCGTCGCCGCGCTCGACTCCGTGCCCGAGATGCGCGCCGTCCTCGCGCTGTTCGAGGGCGTCGCCACCGGCGCCGCCGACGGCTACGCGCGGATGTCCGGCCGGCCGGGGGCGACGCTGCTGCACCTGGGCTCCGGCCTCGGCAACGGCCTGGCGAACCTGCACAACGCGCGCAAGGGGCGCTCGCCGATCGTCAACATCGTCGGCGACCACGCGACCTACCACACGAAGTACGACGCCCAGCTGCAGTCCGACATCGAGACCTCGGCGCGCAACGTGTCGAGCTGGGTCCGCACCTCGCAGAGCACGGAGGCGCTGCCACGCGACGCCGCGGAGGCGATCGCCGCCGCGCAGGGACCGCCCGGCCAGGTCGCGACGCTGATCCTTCCCGCCGACGTCTCCTGGTCCGACGGGGCCGAGCCCGCGCCCCCGCCGGCGCCCCCGCAGCCGCCGGCCGCCTCCGAGGAGGCCGTCGCCGCGGCGGTGGCCGCGCTGCGCGACGGGAAGCGCACGGCGATTCTGCTCGGCGGCCGCGCGCTGCGCGAGCCCGGCCTCGTCGCGGCGGCCCGCCTCGCCGCCGCCACCGGCGCGAAGCTCTACGCCGAGGTCTTCCCCACGCGCATCGAGCGCGGCGCGGGGCTGCCGCCGGTCGAGCGCATCGCCTACCTGGCCGAGCTGGCCTCCGTCCAGCTCGCCGGCCTGAAGCACCTCGTGCTCGTCGACGCGAAGGCGCCCGTCTCGTTCTTCGCCTACCCCGGCAAGAAGAGCTACCTCGTCCCCGACGGGTGCGAGGTCCACGAGCTGGCCGGCCCCGGCGACGACGCGCTGGCCAGCCTCGACGCGCTCGTCGAGGCCGTCGGCGCCGGAAGCGCGGCCCCGGCGATCCAGGAGCCGGTGCGCCCGCAGCGGCCGACCGGCGCGCTCACCGCCGACAAGGTCTGCCAGGCGATCGCCGCGGCGCTGCCCGAGAACGCGATCATCTCCGACGAGGCGCAGACCTCGGGCGTGACGCTCGCGACGCACACCGCCGGCGCGCCGCGCCACGACGTGCTGGCGCTGACGGGCGGGGCCATCGGACAGGGGCTGCCGGTGGCGGTGGGCGCCGCGGTCGCCTGTCCCGACCGGCCTGTGCTCGCGCTCGCCGGCGACGGCTCCGCGATGTACACGATCCAGGCGCTCTGGACGATGGCGCGCGAGAACCTCGACGTCACCACAGTGATCTTCAACAACCGCTCGTACGCGATCCTCAACATCGAGCTCGAGCGCGTGGGTGCCGAGCGCGGCGGCGACAAGGCCAAGGACCAGCTGGACCTGGCCGGACCCGACCTCGACTTCGTGCAGATGGCCGAGGGGATGGGCGTCCCCGCAGTGCGCGTCGAGACCGGGCAGGAGCTCGTCAAGGCGCTCGAGCACGCGTTCTCCGA